>JBGASI010000287.1:0-6319 GCA_044229815.1 Vicinamibacteria bacterium
CGCGGCCGCGGTCGGCTCGTTGACGATGCGCAGCACCTCGAGCCCTGCGATCTGGCCCGCGTCCTTCGTGGCCTGCCGCTGCGAGTCGTTGAAGTACGCCGGCACCGTGATGACCGCCTTCGTCACCTTCTCGCCGAGGTAGTCCTCGGCGGCCTGCTTCAGCTTCTGCAGGATCATCGCCGACACCTCGGGCGGGGAGTAGACCTTGCCCGACGCCTGCACCCGGGCGTCGCCGTTCGAGGCCTCCACGACCTTGTAGGGCACCATCTTCTGCTCTTCGGAGACCTCGCCGTACTTGCGGCCCATGAAGCGCTTGATGGAGAAGACCGTGTTCTCCGGGTTCGTGACGGCCTGCCGCTTCGCGACCTGGCCGACCAGCCGCTCGCCTTCCTTGCTGAGGGCGACGACCGACGGGGTCGTGCGGCCTCCTTCGGAGTTGGCGATGACCTTGGGATCGCCGCCCTCGAGGACGGCGACGACGGAGTTGGTGGTACCGAGGTCGATCCCGATCACCTTGCTCATGACGACTTCGCCTCCTGGCGTTCAGTGCGGCCGGACTCGCGCGTTGACCCTGCGCCCTGCGGAGCCACCCGAACGCTTGAGATAATACGCCTACATTAGCCGTTGTCAAGCAGTAAATCTGAGCGACTAGCGCGCACGTTGAAACGCTCAAGGTCCGAGCGGGTAGAAGTGGACCCTAAATCGTTTCATCTGAGCGCGATACGAGAACCGTGCCCCGGAAGGCCGCGGCGAGCGGGCGCAGGCGGTGGGTTGCGGCAGCGGCAGGCGTCTGCTAGAGTCCCATCCTCACTCAGGGAAACCACTTCTCTTGTCAGCCCCCGACGACGATCTTTCGGTTCCGCGCCCCGGGGATGCGCTCCTGCCCCGTCACCTGTGCCGGGTGATGGGCCTGAACCAGAACTACACCTCCCGCTCGGGCACGGCCTACCACATCCAGATCGAGGACCGCGGGCCGGTGTTCGACGACGTCAGCGAGGAGTGGGTGCGTCGCGTCAACGTGATCGCGTACGCGAACTACGGCGAGCCCACCGCGCGCATCGTTCACGGCCGGGACCACGACCTGGCGGACATCCGGACCCACGCGCACAACCGCGAGGTGAGCCGGCGCATCCAGGAGCTGGCCGCACAGGCCGTCGTGCTGCTCGACGAGAAGGAAGGGCGGCAGGTGGCCCGGGTCAAGAAGCTGCTCAAGCGCTACTACGACACCCGCGACGATGCCGTGAAGAGGGAGTTCGAGGCGCAGAACGCCCTCTACCCGTTCGTGTTCGCGCGGGCGTTCCAGGAACTGCGTTCGGAGCGGGCGCGCGTCGCGGAGACGCTGGCCGCGGAGAACGCGGCCGCCTCGTTGGCGGCAGCCGCGGCAGCCGAGGCGGCGACGCTGGAGGTCGAGGAGGTGGAGTACCCGCTGGATCCCGCCCTGCGTGACCTCGTGCTCGAGATCGAGCGGGTGTCCGAGGAGCTGCGGCGGGACCTGGACGCCCTGCGAGCGCGGGGAGCCGCCGACGACATCCTGCAGTCCACCTGCGCGAAGCTGGTGGCCCGGGCGCAGGAGAGCCTCAGCCGAAGGCACGGCGCCGATTTCGCCACCCGGCACCTCGAGATGACGCGCAACAGCCTGGTGACCGCCTACCGGCAGGTGCGGGCGCGGCTCACTCGGGCGGGCGGGTAGGGCCGGGGGGTGCCTGCTCCTCGTGCGGCGCGCGCGCGAGGGCGTCGGACATGTTGTAGCGGATCTCCGGCGCCGCCCTGGTGATCCGCATGCCCTCGAAGCCGCGCAGGCGGCAGGCGAGCCCGACGTGCTCGTCGGGGTCTCCGGGGCGGCGGTAGTGGACCTCGCAGTACCGGCACTCCGCGTTCCAGCAGTAGCGGCCCATGCCGACGTCCTCGGCGACGTACTGGAGCTGCCGCAGCAGGACGTTTCCTTCCGGCACCTCGAACACCCGCCCCAGCACCACGATGCGGACGAGCTTCTGCCAGGGCTCGTAGATGTCGGACAAGAGAAGGACCTCCGGTCGGCGATTACAGCACGCGGTCGCGGGGCTGTCGAGGCGCCTCGCGCCGCCGCCGGCTGGTAGAATCGCCGGGCTCGCATGGTCAAGATCGCCTTCATCGGCACCCACGGGGTCGGCAAGACGACCCTCTGCTTCGACGTCGGGGCCGCCCTCAAGAAGAAGGGGGTGCACGTCGACCTCGTCAAGGAGGTCGCCCGCCTCTCGCCCCTGCCCATCAACCGCAAGACCTCGTTCGAGGCGCAGATGTGGATCCTCAGCTCCCAGATCGCCGAGGAGATCCGCTCCGCCGCGCACCACGAGGCGGTCATCTGCGACCGCAGCGTGCTCGACAACTACGCCTACCTGGTCTTCGCCGCCGGCCGCCAGCGCTTCCTCGAGCCGCTGGTGAACCGCTGGATGAAGAGCTACGACCTGCTGTTCAAGGTGCCGATCTCCGGCGACCCGGCGGCCGACGGCGTGCGCGACACGGACGAGTTCTTCATGCGGCAGATCGACCGGCTGGTCGACGAGCTGGTCGAGGAGCGCAACCTGCCGTGCGACCGCCTGCCGGAGGGCGGACGCGAGGGCTGGGCGGCCACGGTGCGCGACCGCGTGCTCGGCCTGCCCGCGTTCGCCGAGCGGCTGTTCTAGTTCCCGGGCCGGCACCGCCCGGCCGTCGTCCTGCTAGAATCCCGGCGTTCCAGGTCAGGAGCCGCTGAAGGAGCGTGGTCGGATGGCCGAGATCAAGCCCTACGTCGCGCCCGAGGAGAACCTGCCCGAGCTGACGGTGAAGGCCGTGCTGCTCGGCGTCGTCGTGGCGGCCCTGCTCGGCGCCGCGAACGCGTACCTGGGCTTCAAGGCCGGCCAGACCGTCTCGGCCACGTTCCCGGCGGCGGTGCTGGCGATCGCGGCCTTCCGCCTGCCCTTCTTCCGCGGCTCGGTGCTCGAGCAGAACACCATGCGCACGGCGGCCTCGGTGGGAGAGGCGCTCGCGGCCGGGGCGATCTTCACCGTGCCCGCGTTCGTGATGGTCAACGTCGGCGGCCAGCGCCTGTGGACGGGCTTCAACTACTGGGAGACCTCGCTGATCCTGCTGGTGGGCGGGCTGCTCGGGATCCTGTTCATCGTCCTGCTGCGCCGCACGCTGGCGGTCGACGCCGGCCTGCCGTTCCCCGAGAGCCGCGCCTGCTCGGAGATCGTGAAGACCGGCCAGCGCGGCGACACGGGCGCGCGTTACGTGTTCGGCGCGATGGGCCTCGGCATGCTGATCCAGGTCTTCAAGGACCAGGCGGGGATCCGCCTGTTCCAGGAGAGCGTGCAGTTCGTGAAGCAGTTCCCGGCCTCGATCATCCACCACATGGACTCGAGCCGCGCGCCGCTCGGCGACGTGACGCACCGGGGGGCGCTCGTGCTGGCGACGCCCTCCATCTCGCCGGCCCTGATCGGGGTCGGCTACATCATCGGCTTCGAGCTGTCGGCCATCAACTTCGCCGGCGGCGTCCTCGCCTGGCTCGTGCTCGTGCCCCTCGCGCTGTTCCTCAATCCCGGCCTGCCGGCCCAGCTCGCCGGGCCCTCCGGCGCGCCGGAGCTGACCACTGTCGTCTTCTCGATCTGGTACAACCAGATCCGCCCGATCGCCGTCGGCGCGATGCTGGTCGGGGCGGGCAAGACGATGTGGTCGATGCGCGGCTCGATCGCGCAGGCCTTCGGGGGGGCGTTCCACAGGGGCAGCGCGGCCGAGCCGCTGCGCACCGAGCGCGATCTGCCGGCGCGCGGCGTGCTCGCGGGCATCGCCGTGCTCGCGGTCCCGGTGACGCTCATCTACTACCACTTCAGCGGCAGCCTCGTCGGCGCGGCTGTCGCCGCGGTGGTGATGATGGCCACCGGCTTCCTGTTCTCCGCCGTGGGCGGGTACCTCGTCGGCCTCGTCGGCGGCTCGAACCAGCCCGTTTCCGGGCTCGCGCTTTCGACCCTGATCGTCGCGGCGCTGCTGATGGTCGGGTTCGGCGTGACCGGCCTCGCCGGCGTCGGCGCGGTGCTCGGCGTCGCCGCGGTCGTCTGCTGCGCCTGCTGCGTCTCGGGCAGCCTGATCCAGGACCTCAAGGTCGGCCAGATCCTCGGCGGCACGCCCTGGAAGATGGAGGTGGCCGAGATCATCGCCACCATCGTCACCTCGTTCGTGCTGGTGTTTCCGATCGTGATCCTGCACGAGGGCAACATCCGCATGGGTGGCATCGGGATCGGCGACCCGGCGCTGCCGGCGCCGCAGGCCGGTCTGATGGCCCAGATGGCGCAGGGCATCGTCGGCGGCGAGATGCCGTGGGCCCTCATCCTCTTCGGGATGGCCTTCGCGATGGCCCTCGTGCTGATCAAGGCGCCGTCGCCGATGCTGGTGGCGGTGGGAATGTACCTGCCCCCCGCCACGACGGCGGCGATCTTCCTCGGCGGCTGCCTGAAGGCGGCGGTCGAGTCGCGCGCGAGCCGCCGCGGCCTCGGCGAGCCGGCGAAGGTGCTGGTCGAGAACACGGGGACCCTCTTGGCCTCCGGCCTGATCGCGGGGGAGTCGCTGACGGGCGTGCTGCTCGCGGGCCTCGTGCTCACCTCGTCGAGCTTCACGTCCCTCGGCGCCATGCTGGGGTTGCCCCCGGGGGCCTGGGTCGACGGGCCGGTCGGCGCCTGGCTGGGCCTCGTGCCGCTCGCGGCGCTCGCCTGGCTGCTCGTCCGGGTGCCGATTCGTCACGCGGCCGGCGGGGGCGGGACGGCGTGATTCCCGCTCCGGCGGTGGCCCCTGTCACCGGCCGGATCGCCCCATCGCTCGTGCTCTGGATCGCCGGGGCCGGGACCGCAGCTGCACTCGCGGCGTGGCTGGTCGTGGCCGGATCCCTGGCCGTCGCCATCGCCGTCCTGGTCCGGCAGGCCGCGCGCGAGCGGCGCGCGGCAGCGCGAGACGCGCTTCTGGCTGGCGCGGCGGCGCGCCTGCGGGCCGAGCACGGCCTCGCGCGCTCGCTGGCAGCCGGGCTGCGGGAACTGGGCTCGGAACTCCCGGCGCGCGGGGTGACGCTCGTGGCGCGCGATAGCGAAAGCGGTCGCACCGTCGCCTGGGTGGCAGCCGGCGGAAGGGACGGCGAGGCGCCGTACCGGGAGCTGTCGCCCGCCGCCGGGGCGGAGTGGCTGTTCGAGACCTCGGCGTGCGCCTGGGACGCACAGCGACGCCGAGGCGGCTGGCGCATCGTCGCCCTCGACGCGGCGGGCGGGCGGCTGCCTGCGTCCACGGTCGTGCCCGAGACCGGCGTCGCCGCTCTCGCCGCCCGGCTCGGTGCCCGGCGTCTCGCCGCGGTCGACTTCGGCAGCGGCAGCGGGAGCGAGTGGACGGGCCGGCTGCTGCTCGCCGACCCCTCCCCGCCGGGACCGCCCCTGGAGGCGCTGCGCTTTCTGCAGCGCCTCGTGTTCGAGCTGGGCGGGATCGTGCAGTCCCGCTACCGGCTCGGGCGGCTGAGGGCCCGTGTCGGCGCGATGGAGCGGGGCCGCATCGCCCGCGACCTGCACGACGGCACGATCCAGTCGCTGGTGGGTGTCGAGATGGAGCTCGAGGTGCTGCGGCGGCGCGCGGCTCAGCGCGGCTCGCCCCTGGCCGAGGACCTGCAGCGGGTGCAGGCGCTGCTGCAGGGCGAGATCCTCGACCTGCGCGACACGATGCAGCGGCTGAAGCCGATCGAGCTGCAGCCGGCGCAGCTGGTGGGTTTTCTCGACTCGGCGGTCGCCCGCTTCGAGCGCGACAGCGGGATCCAGAGCCTCTTCGACTGCGAGGTGGAGGACGTGGACCTCCCGCCGCGCGTCTGTCGCGAGATCGCGCGCATCGTGCTCGAGGCGCTGCACAACGTGCGCAAGCACAGCGGCGCGCGCCACCTGGTGGTGCGCTTCGGGCCGGCGGCCGGCGGGGGCTTCCGCCTCGTGGTCGACGACGACGGCCGCGGCTTCCCCTTCGCGGGCGAGCTCAACCAGGAGCAGCTCGAGCGCGGCGGCAAGGGGCCCTTCGTGATCCAGGAGCGTGTGCGCACGCTCGGAGGCCGGCTCGCGATCGTGAGCTCGCCCCGGGGGGGCGCGCGTCTCGAGATCCACCTGCCGGGGGAGCAGCCATGAACGAGCCTGTCGGCCGTGTCCGCGTCGTGATCGCCGACGACCACCCGATCTTCAGGGAGGGCCTGCGGCGGCTGCTCGAGGAGGACGGCGGCTTCGAGGTGGTCGGGCAGGCGAGAGACGGGGCCGAGGCCGTGCGCCTCGTCGCGGACCTGCGGCCGGACGTGCTC
>JBGASI010000288.1:0-6315 GCA_044229815.1 Vicinamibacteria bacterium
GGTCGCCGCCGTCCCGTGGACACCCGCCGCGCCCGCGCGCACGGGCGTCGCTGCAGCCGCGTCGGCGGCTCGCGCGAGGGCGCCGGGACCGAGCGCGGTCCCCAGCACGGCCGCCGACGCCTTGAGCAACTCCCGCCGCCGCACGCCGTCGCCCCGCCCCCCGTCCGCGCGTCCGCCTGTCTTTTTGTCCATCGCAACCGCATTCTAGGGGCTCGCGCGACGCGCGGCACGCCGAGCCGCCGCCTCCGCTTCGACGCCGGCCGCGCTCGACCGCCTGCTCCAGCCGGCATACCATGGGAGCAACGTTCCCCAGGAGGTCTAGCGAATGCGAGTGGCCCGTGTGCTGTGCGCCGGTGTGTTCTGTCTTCCCGCCCTTCTTCCTCTCACGGCCCTGGCCGAAGGAGATCCCATGTCCACCGCTTCCTTCTACGCGCTCAAGACGACGACGCTCCAGGGGCAGCCGGCCGACCTCGCGCAGTACGCGGGCAAGGTGGCCCTCGTCGTGAACGTCGCGAGCCAGTGCGGTTTCACGCCGCAGTACGCCGGGCTGCAGAAACTCCACGACGAGCTCGCCGGACGCGGCTTCGTCGTCCTCGGCTTTCCGAGCAACGACTTCGGCGCCCAGGAGCCGGGAACGCCGGACGAGATCGCGGGCTTCTGCAAGAAGAACTACGGGGTCACGTTCCCGATGTTCTCGAAGCTCGTGACCAAGAAAGGCCCGGACCAGTCGCCCCTCTACGCGTACCTGGGTGAGAGCGGCTCGCTCCCCAGCTGGAACTTCGGCAAGTACCTCGTGGGCAAGGACGGCCGCGTCCTCCAGTACTTCCCGAGCAAGGTGGCCCCCGAGGCGCCCGAGCTGCGGGAGGCGATCGAAAAGGCGCTCGCCCGCTGATCGGGTCGCCGCCGCCGCGAGCGCTTGCCGCGGGACCCGCGACGCGCTTAGAGTCCCCCCGTCGGCGTGACGGGGGGCATGGCGCGTCGGGCAGGAGGGGCCTATGGAGCCCGCGCTCGAGTTCGTCTCGGTCACCAGGCGCTTCGGGGACAAGGCCGCCGTCGCCGGGCTGAGCCTGCGGCTCGAGCCAGGCGCGTTCCTCGGGCTGCTCGGTCGCAACGGCGCCGGCAAGTCCACGACGCTGAAGCTCGCCACGGGCCTGCTGCGGCCCACGGAGGGCTCGATCCGTGTGCTCGGCCTCGAGCTCGAGCCCAACCTGCTCGCGGTGAAGCGCCAGATCGGCGTGATGCCCGAGGAGTTCGCGCTGCTCGACCGGCTGAGCGGCCCGCAGTACCTGCGCTTCGTCGGCCGCATGTACGGCCTCGAGGACGAGCGGATCGACGCCCGGCGCGCGGAGCTCTTCGAGCGGCTCGACCTGCAGCCCGAACCGCGCCAGCTGATCTGCGACTACAGCTACGGCATGAAGAAGAAGGTCGCGCTGAGCGCCGCGCTCATCCACGGTCCGCGGCTCGTGTTCCTCGACGAGCCCTTCGAGGGCATCGACCCGGTGACGAGCCTCACCATCCGGCGGATCCTCGAGGGCCTCAGCCGGAGCGGCGTGACGCTGGTCCTGACCTCCCACGTCCTGGAGATCGTGGAGAAGCTCTGCCCGAGCCTCGCCATCCTGGACGAGGGCCGGCTGCTCGCCCACGGCACGCTCGCGCAGCTGCGCGCGGAGCACGGCGCCGCCTCCAGCCTCGAGGAGCTGTTCGTGTCGCTGATGGGAGGCGCCAAGGGCGGGGAGCTGTCGTGGCTGTGAGCCCGCTGCGGGCCCTGCTGACGGCGCAGGCGCAGTCGACCTGGAACCGGCTGCTGCGCGAGGGCGGGACGGGGAGCGTCGTGGTGAGCGCGCTCGTCGCGTTGCTCGTCGCCGCGGCCGTCACGCCGCCGATGGTCGCCTGCCTCGTGATCGGGCGCTCCTACGGCCGCGGCCTGGCCACGGGCGAGGGCCTCGGCAGCGGCCTCGGCGGGATCCAGGCTCTGATCCTGGCCGGCGGGATGCTGTCGGGTCTCCTGGAGCACCGGCTGACCTTCTCGGTCGAGGCGGCCCGCCTCTACCCGATCCCCCGCCTGTCGCTGCTCGGGGCGGAGCTGGTGGCCGGGCTGCTCAACCTGCTGGCCCTGCTCGCCGGCCTCTGCGGCCTCGCCCTCACCCTGGGGCTGAGCCTCGGCGCGCCGCACGCGACGCCGGTCCTCCTGCTGATCGGCCTGCAGGCGCTGCTGTGGGTCGCGCTCCTCCAGCACGCCGTCGGCATCGCGAAGCGCTGGGTCACCGGCACACGCCTGGCGCTCGGCGCCGCGGCGGGCGCCCTGGCCCTGGCCCTCGTGGCCGCGCTCCTCGTCCCGCCCACGCCGGGGCCGGTCCTGCCGCAGGCCGTGCGTGCGACCGTCCGCGGCCTCGGCGCGGCGCTGCAGTTCCTCCCATTCACGGCGGCCTATCGCGGCGTCGGAGAGCTGCTTCAGGGTCACGCCGTCACGGGCTGGCTGCGGCAGCTCCCGCTGCTCGCGACGAGCGCGCGCTGTGTCGCCCTCGTCGCCGTGGGCCACTTCGCGATCGCCGAGCGCACGGGCGGCGCCCAGCGCAGGAAGCCCGAGCGCCTGTGGTCGCACCGCTCCCCTGTCGCCACCCTGGCCCGCGTCTACCGCGGGCTCGTCCTCGGCAGCCGGGACGGCCGGATCGCGCTGTTCCTGCCGCTCATCCTGTCGGCGGGCCTGGCGCTCTCGCTCCTCGCTGCGAAGGACGCGGCCCGGCTGGCGGTGCGCCCCCTGCCTTGGCCGCTCAGCACCGTCGAGGTCTGGGGGGCCGTGCCCCTGATGGGGATCCTGCTGGCGCTCCTGCCCACGATGGACGAGCAGTGGCTGAACCAGTTCGGCCCCGACGGCCCGGCCGTTCGCACCCTGCTCCTGCTCCCGATCCGGCCCGAGCAGATCCTGCTCTCCCGAACGCTCGGCCTGCTGCCCGTTCACACGCTGAAGGTCTTGCTCGGGATCGGCCCCCTGCTGTTCCAGTACCGGCCCCCGCTCGCCGAGCTGGCCTGGGGCGCCTGCGCGTCGGGGACCGTATTCCTGGTCCTCGCCGCGTGCGGCCATCTGGTGTCGGCGCGGCTCCCCAGGCGCGTCCGGGACGAGGCGTTCCTCGGTTCGAACACGACACCGCTCACTTCTTTCCTTGTCCCACCGGTCGTCAAGCTTCCGACCCTCGCGCTGCTGATCCTCGTCTACAAGGCGTCCGCGCCGCTCGGCGCGTGGGGGCCGGCGCTCGGGATGGCGCTGCTGCTGGTCGCGGCCACCGTCGGGTACTGGCGCGTCCTGCCCTTCCTGGGCGCGCGCCTGCTGGCGCTGCGCGATCACCTCGTCGAGGAGCTGGCCTGAAGCGCGGCAACCAGGCTCAGCGCCAGGCGAGCGCGACGAGCACGGCGAGGAACGAGAGGCCGGCCAGCAGCGCCCACGGTCCGTGCAGCCGCTCGCCGAAGGACGGCCGAGCGGCGCCGAGGAGCCGCAGCGCGCCGTAGGCCGCCAGGGCCAGCCCCAGCGGCCACACGAGCGGCCCGTGTCGCGCCAGGCCGTGCAGCAGCACGGCGTCGGGGGCGAGCGCCCGGGCCGCCACCGCGGTCGCGAGGCCGAGCGCCAGCGCGATCGCCCCCTCGCGCCGGGCGGCGCTGACCTCGAGGGCCCGCCCTTCGACGACGAGCGGCGCCGCGGCGGCCTCGGCACGCGCCAGCTCGTCCCGGAGCGCGTCGAGCAGCAGGCGCCCGTCGCTCGCGCGAAACAGCGCGGCGGCGGCGCGGGCCTGCTCGGCCAGCTCCGGCGCCACGTCGGGTCGCCGCAGGTCGTGAACGCTCGCGACGACCTGGTCCACGTCGAGCCGGCCGAGCTCGGCGGCGATCGTCGAGAGCT
Source organism: Vicinamibacteria bacterium (assembly GCA_044229815.1). GTDB lineage: Bacteria > Acidobacteriota > Vicinamibacteria > Fen-336 > Fen-336 > DATBSL01. The sequence continues at coordinate 3,890 of JBGASI010000288.1, forward strand.
CGACCCGGGCCGCGCCCACGCCCCGGGCCTCGAGCCGGCCTTTGAGGAGCTGGCCGATCCGCGGGAAACGGGTGCCGGGACCGTCGGGCTCCAGCCGGTAGGCGATCGTCCCGCGCAGCGCCTCGAGGATCTCCGGCCGGGCGAGCGGCTCGCTCACGCGCTCGCCCCGGCGAGCAGGGCGCGGGCCCGCGCCATCTGGCGCTCGCGCCGCCTCTCCCGGGGCAGCACCACGAGGGCGAGCACGAGCGCGAAGGCCACGCCGAGGAAGGCCGCCGCGGCCGCGAGCACGAGCACGAGCCCGGAGGCGGCGTCCCACCCCGTGCGCTTCCGCGCGAAGCCGGGGCAGGTGACCGTTGCGAGGTCGAGGCCGGGAGCGCGCGGCGCGAGCTCGCGCAGGGCGCCGTCGAGGCCGAGCTCGGCGGAGGCGAGGACCAGGCTCGCGCCCGGGGCGACGCGCTCGGCGGACCGCGCCGCGCCGAGCCGAGCCAGGCGCTGCATCACCTCGCGCTCCTGCGGCGAGAGTCCCGGGGGCCGAGCGGAGACCAGCATCGCGCGGTGGCCGCGGACGTCCCTGACCCAGCCGAGGGCGAGGCCGGACGACGCCGGGCCGGCGACCCCGTCCGGCAGCCGGAACGTGCCCGGCAGCGGGACCCGGCCCACGAGCGGCACGCGGGCGGCGATCGCCAGGCTCTCGCCCGGCACCGGGGCCTCGGCCAGCCAGGCCTGCTCCGTGACGGTGCGCGGGCGCTGGATCTGCTGGCGCTGGCGCGCCAGGGCGGCAGGCAGCAGCGCCACGCCCGCCACGGCGAGGGCCAGGCAGAGCACGATCGCCGGCACCGCCGGCCAGCGCGAGGCCGGCAGCGTGTCCCGCCGGCTCACGTCGCCGCCCAGCGCGTGCAGCAGGCCGGGCAGCGCTTCGGCCGGCGCCTCGCCGCCCTGCCACAACGCCACGAGCGACGCCGGCAGCATCCGCTCGGCCCCGTCCGCGTCGGAGCGCAGGCCGTGCAGGAGCCTTGCGCCCACGGCATACAGGGGCCAGGCCTCGGGCGCGCTGATCCGCTCCGGCACCAGCGCGTAGGCCTCGATCGAGAAGCCCGTGCTCATGCCGCCGTTCCAGGGATCACGGGCGCGAAAGCGGGCGGCCGTGCGGATCCGGCGGGGCAGGAGCCGGACGTTGGCGATCACGCGCGGAAGGTAGCGGCGCGCCGGTCGGGCGTCAAGCGCCGGTGCTACTCGAGCGTCGGGGCGCTCACCTCGCGCAGGGCGAGTTGCCCGCAGGCCCCCGCGACGTCGGCGCCCCGCGGCCAGCGCACGATGGACTTGCCCCCGTTCGCCTTCACCTGCTGCTGGAAGCGCAGGGTGGCGGCGCGCGACGGGGCCGCGTAGGGGCTACCGGGAAACGGGTTGTGCGGGATCACGTTCACCTGGGCAGGGATCCCCTGCAGCAGCCCGGCGAGCCGCCGCGCGTCGTCCGGCGCGTCGTTGACCCCGGCCAGCAGCACGTACTCGATGAAGAAGCGCCGTCCCGGCTGGCGCGCGCCGGCCGCGCGCAGCAGACCGAGCAGCGCGGCGATCGGCCAGCGCGCGTTGTGCGGCATCACCCGCGAGCGCACCGCGTCGGTCGTGGCGTTGAGCGACAGCGCGAGGTTCGCCTCGGTGGCGGCCAGGAAACGCTCCATCGCGGGCAGCACGCCCGCGGTGGACACCGTCACGTGGCGCGGCGAGAGGCCGGGCAGGACGTCGGTCAGGGAGGCGATCGCGCCGAGGACGCCGTCGAGGTTGTCGAGCGGCTCGCCCATGCCCATGAAGACGACGTTGCGCGGCGGCGCCTCCGGGGCGAGGGCAGCCGCGACGAGGTACTGCAGCACGATCTCGCCCGCGCGCAGGTTGCGGCCGAAGCCGAGCCGGGCGGTGGCGCAGAAGTCGCACCGGCGCGTGCACCCGGCCTGCGAGGACACGCAGACGGTGCTGCGCCCGCTGCCGGGGATCAGCACGGTCTCGACGGTGGCATCGCCGAGCCGCAGCGCGAGCTTCCGCGTGCCGTCGGCGCCGGTCGCCCGCGAGACCTCGCTCCACGATGGGAAGAAGGCCTGCGCCCGCAGCCGCTCCCAGGCCGGCTGCGCCACCCCGCTCACCCGCTCGGGCAGGGTGCTCGGCGGCTCACCGGTCAGGAACCGCCGCAGGGCCAGCGCGCGCGTGCGGCTCTCCAGCGGGCCTTCGAGCTGCGCGACCGTGGAGGCGAGCAGGTCCCGCACCGGGTGACTGTACCGGAGCGAACCGGGAGAGTACAGGCAGCCCGGGCAGCCGGCCGGGGGTGCTATGGTGCGCAGCGATGGAGCGATCCGAGATCGTGCTGCACGGCCACGCGGTGAGCTACCGGATGGCCGGGCGCGGGCCCCTGCTGGTGCTGCTCCACGGCATCGCCG
>JBGASI010000289.1:0-7395 GCA_044229815.1 Vicinamibacteria bacterium
GCCCGCCTACCAGAACGAGGGCCGCTTCATCGGCACCGAGGAGCTGCGTCGGCGGCTCGAGCTGCAGGGCCTCTCCGAGGACGACTTCGCGCTCTCGCTGCGCCGCCAGCTGCTCGGCGAGAGCCTGCAGGGCCTGGTCGGCTCCGGCGTCAGCGTCAGCGACGCCGAGGTCGAGCGCGAGCTGCTCCGGCGCACCGAACAGGCGAAGCTCGAGTACGTGCTCGCCGACAGCCAGCGCTTCAAGGCGCAGATCGCACCCGCTGACGCCGAGATCAAGGCGCGCTTCGAGGCGAAGCCGGACGCCTACAAGGTGCCGGAGAAGCGCGTCGCCTCGTACGTCCTGCTCGACCGCGAGGCGCTGCGGCCCCAGGTCAGCGTGAGCGACCGCGACCTCGAGCTGTACTACCAGGACAACCAGGACGAGTTCAGCCGCGAGGAGCAGGCCTGCGCCAGCCACATCCTCGTGAAGGTGAAACAGGGTGACGCCGCCGAGGGTCACGCCGAGGAAGAGGCGCGCGCGCTCGCGCAAGGACTGCTCGACCAGCTCAAGGCCGGCGGCGACTTCGCCGCGCTTGCGACCAAGTCCTCGGAGGACCAGGGCTCCGCCTCGCGCGGCGGCGACCTCGGCTGCTTCGCGCCCGGGCGCATGGTGGCGGCCTTCGACGAGGCCGTGTTCGCGCTGAAGCCGGGCCAGACCTCGGAGCTCGTCAAGAGCCCCTTCGGCTACCACATCATCCGGCTGGCCTCCCGGACCGACGGGGGCGTGCGCCCGCTCGCCGAGGTGAAGGAACCGATCCGGGCGGCCGTCCTCGACCGCAAGATGAGCCAGCTCGGCGAGCTGAAGTCCACGGGCCTGGCGGATGCCCTCAAGCACGGCAAGACGCTCGAGCAGGCAGCCAAGGAGCAGGGGCTGGCGGTGCAGAAGAGCGCGCCGATCGCCCGCGGCGAGACGCCCGCGGTGCTCTCCTCGCCGACGCTCGTGGCGCGCCTGTTCACGCTGAAGCCGGGCGAGCTCGAGAAGGAAGGCTTCTCCCTGCCGCAGGGCGCCGTGTTCGTGGCGCTGGCCGAGGTGCAGCCCGCGCACGCCGCCAAGCTCGAGGAGGTCCGCGAGAAGGTCCGGGCCGACCTCGTGGAGGAACAGGCGCTTGCCCGCGCCCGCGAGCTGGCGCTCCAGGTCAAGGCGGCCGCGGAGAAGGGTGGCCTCGAGAAGGCCGCCACGGCCGCCGGCCTCGTGCGCAAGGAGACGCCCGCGCTCACCGGCCGCCTGCTGCGCGTGCTCGAGAAGAAGACCGCGACGGCCGCCGAGCTCGCGAGCCAGCGCGAGCCGGTGCGCGGCCAGCTGCGCGAGCAGCGCCGCTCGGAGCTGTTCCGCGCCTTCCTGGTGGCCGCGCGCGAGCGCTACCCGGTCGAACGCGACGCGAAGGCCTGGAACCGCGCGCTCGGCCGGGACCAGCAGCAGCAACAGTAGCCCGACAGGAACGGGGAGCCGCCATGCACGTCGAAGTCCGTCAGAGCCAGGACGTGATGATCCTCGACCTCAGGGGCCGCCTGACGGCGGGCCTCGGGGACCAGATCCTCCGCGACGCGATCGACGAGCTGCTCGCGGAGAACCGCAAGAAGATCCTGCTGAACCTGTCGGAGGTCGCCTTTCTCGACAGCGCGGGCGTCGGCGAGCTCGTCGCGGGCCTCAAGACCTCGCGCCGCTTCGGCGCCGAGCTCAAGCTGCTCAACGTGGGCGACCGCGTCTACAGCACCCTCGACATGGCGCGACTGCTGCCGACCTTCGAGACCTTCGACGACGAGGCCGAGGCGGTCCGTTCGTTCGCCTGACGCGGCCCGGCCGCTACTCGTCCTCCTCCTCGCCGACCGTCACCGCGATCGGGTCGAGGCTCGTCACCTTGAGCTCGATCGAGCACTCGGGGCAGTTGATCGTCTCGCCGACGTCGAGGTCGTAGCCGTCCAGCTCCAGGTCCGACTCGCACTCCGGGCAGCGGCTCATGCTCACCTCCTGCGCGTGACGACGTAGCGGGCGAGCTCGCGCAGCGGCTCGGCCCGCGGTCCAAACCCGGCCAGCGCGGCCTGGCTCGCCTCGATCAGCTCCAGCGCCAGGGAGCGCGCCCCCTCGACACCGGAGAACGACACGAACGTCGTCTTCTTCGCGTCCTGGCCCACGTCCTTGCCGGCCTCGGCGCCGCCGGTCACGTCGATCAGGTCGTCGACGATCTGGAAGGCCAGGCCCAGGTTCTTGGCGTAGGCCACCACCGCGGCAACTTCCGTGGCCCGCGCCCGGGCGGCCCGCGCGCCCAGGGCCGCGCTCGCCATGAACAGGGCGCCCGTCTTGCGGCTGTGGATGAACTCGAGCGTCGGGAAGTCGATGGTGCGGGCGGTCATCTCGAGGTCGACCGACTGGCCGGCGATCATCCCGTCCTGGCCGATCGCGCGCGCCAGCTCGCCCGTGATGGTGGCGCGCTGGGTGGCGTCGGGTCCGCCGGGCCAGCCCTCGGCCAGCACCTCGAAGGCCCGGTTCATCAGGGCAAAGGCGGCGAGGATCGCGGTCGCCTCCCCGTGCGTCACGTGACAGGTCGGCCGCCCGCGCCGCGTCCGCGCGTCGTCCATCGACGGCAGGTCGTCGAGGATCAGGCTCGCGGTATGGACCATCTCGACCGCGCAGCCTGCCGGCAGCACGGACTCGGGGTTGCCCCGCAGCACGTCGGCCACCAGCAGCGCCAGGATCGGGCGCAGCCGCTTCGCCGGCGCGAAGAGGCTGTCCTCGACGGCCGCCGCCACCGCCGGAGCCCGCGACGGCTCGACCAGCCGGCGCAGCGCGGCCTCGACCTCGTCGCGCCGCGCGGCGAGCGTCCTTTCGAGCTCCTCGAACCCCGCCGTCGTCGACACCGCGCTCGCCATCCCCTCGGGGCGGCATCTTAACCTCGAACCTCCGGGGCCCGGCTGTGCGTTTTTGGGGATAAGATCCCTGTTCCCATGGACTACCGCGAGGCCGGCGTCGACATCTCGGCCGCAGACGCGGCGAAGGGCCGCATCAAGTCCCTCGCCCGTGCCACGTTCAACGCCTCGGTGCTGACCGAGATCGGCTCCTTCGGCGGCATGTTCCGGCCGGACCTCTCGCGCTACCGCGAGCCGGTGCTGGTGGCCTCGACTGACGGTGTCGGGACCAAGATCAAGGTGGCGATCGCCGCGGGGCGACACGACACCGTGGGCTACGACCTCGTCGCCCACTGCGTCAACGACATCCTCGTCCAGGGCGCCTTGCCGCTGTTCTTCCTCGACTACGTGGCGCTCGGCAAGATGGACCCGCTGAAGGTGGAGCAGATCGTCTCGGGCTTCTCGCGGGCCTGCGGAGAGTTCGGCTGCCCGCTGATCGGCGGCGAGACGGCTGAAATGCCCGGGACCTACGCCGAGGACGACTACGACCTCGCCGGCTTCATCGTCGGTGTGGTCGACAAGGACAAGGCGCTGCCGCGCGGCGTGCGCGAGGGGGACGTGCTGCTGGGGCTGCCGTCCCTGGGGCTGCACACCAACGGCTACTCGCTCGCGCGCCGGGTGCTGTTCGACACGCTCGGCCACCGTGTCGACGAGCACCTGGCGCAGCTCGGGACGACCGTGGGCGACGCGCTGCTGGCGCCCCACCGCAGCTACCTGGCAGCGCTCGAACCGCTGCTCGAGCGCGACAAGATCCGCGCCCTCGTCCACATCACCGGCGGCGGCTTCCCGGGCAACATCCCGCGCGTGCTGCCCGACGGGCTGGGGGCGCGCGTGCGGCGCAGCGCCTGGACGGTGCCGCCGCTGTTCCGGCTGATCCAGCGTGGCGGTGGCGTCTCGGACGAGGAGATGTACACCACGTTCAACATGGGCATCGGCATGGTGCTCGCGGTCGCGCCCGCCGACCTGCACGACGTCGAGCACTCGCTCGAGCGGCGCGGCGAGACCAGTTTCGTGATCGGCTCGCTCGTCGCCGGCTCGGGCGTCGTCTACGAGGACTGACGTCTTCGCGGGCATGGGCACGAAGCGCGTCGGCGTCCTGATCAGCGGCCGGGGCTCGAACCTCCAGGCCCTGCTCGACGCGCAGGCGCGCGGCGAGCTCGGCGGCGAGGTCGCGCTCGTCGTCTCCAACGTCGCGTCGGCGGCCGGGCTCGAGCGCGCCCGCCGCGCCGGCGTCAGCGCTCTCTTCCGCGACCACCGCGGCCGCGAGCGCGAGGCCTTCGACGCGGAGCTGGCGGATCTGCTCCTGCAGCACGGCGTCGAGCTGGTCTGCCTGGCGGGCTACATGCGGCTGCTCACGCCCGGCCTGCTGCGCCCCTTCCCCGGCCGCGTCCTGAACGTGCACCCGGCGCTGCTGCCGGCCTTCCCGGGCCTGCACGCGCAGCGCCAGGCGCTCGCCCACGGCGTGAAGGTCAGCGGCGCCACCGTGCACCTCGTCGACGAGGGCCTCGACTCGGGGCCGATCCTGATGCAGGAGGCGGTGCGCGTGCTCGAGACCGACGACGAGGAGGCGCTCTCGGCGCGGATCCTGGCCGCCGAGCACCGGATCTACCCGCGCGCGGTGCGCGCGCTGCTGGAAGGGCGCTGCAGCCTCGCGGGCCGCCGCGTCGTCGTGGAGGAAGAGTGAACCCGCAGGACGCGTTCGAGCATCTGACGAGGGGCGCCGTCGACGTCGTGACCGCCGCCGCGCTCAAGGCCAAGCTGGCCAGCGGCCGGCCGCTCACCGTCAAGGTGGGCTTCGACCCGACCGCCCCCGACATCCACCTGGGCCACACGGTGCTGATGCGGAAGATGAAGCACTTCCAGGACCTCGGCCACCGCGTGATCTTCCTGATCGGGGACTTCACCGGCATGATCGGCGATCCCACCGGCAAGTCCAAGACGCGGCCGCCGCTCTCGCGCGCGGACATCGAGACGAACGCCGAGACCTACAAGAAGCAGGCCTTCAAGATCCTCGACCCGGTCAAGACGGAGGTGCGCTTCAACTCCGAGTGGCTCGGGGCCCTCGGCTCCGAAGGGTTCATCCGCCTCGCGGCCACCTACAACGTCGCGCGCATGCTCGAGCGGCGCGAGTTTCGCCAGCGCTACGACGCCGGACAGTCGATCTCCATCCACGAGTTCCTCTACCCGCTCGCGCAGGCGTACGACTCGGTGGCGCTCGCGGTCGACGTCGAGCTCGGCGGCACCGACCAGCTCTTCAACCTCAACGTCGGGCGCGACATCATGCCGACCTACGGCCTCGAGCCGCAGGTCGTGCTGACGACGCCGCTGCTCGAAGGCACCGACGGCGTCGAGAAGATGTCCAAGAGCCTCGGCAACTACATCGGCGTCACCGAGCCGCCCGAAGCGATGTACGCGAAGCTCCTGAGCATCTCGGACGAGCTCATGTGGCGCTACTACCTGTTGCTCACCGACCTCCCCGCGGAGGCGCTGGCGGCCGAGCAGGCCGCCGCCCGACCCATGGCCTCGAAGCAGGCGCTCGCTCGCCGCATCGTCGGCGACTTCCACGGCCAGGCCGCCGCCGTTGCCGCCGAGGAGGAGTGGCGCCGCGTGCACCAGCAGCGCCAGGCCCCGAGCGAGCTGCGCACCGTCGTCGTCGCGGCCGGCCCGCACAGGCTGCACCAGCTCCTCGTCGCGGCGGGCCTCGCCAGGTCGAATGGCGAAGCCGTTCGGCTGCTCCGCCAGAAGGCGGTTCGGCGCGACGGGGCCGTGGTGGAAGCCCCCGACCTGGCCCTCGGGCCCGAGGAGACTTTCGTCCTCTCGGTCGGGCCTGCCCGCCACGTCCGGGTCAAAGCGAGAGCCTGACGCGCCCGTCCGACCCCACGATGATGGGGCCGCCGATGCTCGGAGCCCCAGCTGTTGCGCACTCTCCCGAATCCCCGGAAGTCGCAGAAAAAGTGGGACTAGGCGCTTGACACGGCGGGCTCCTCCGCCTATTATCTGAATCTGCCGGGGGCGTTAACACCGGGTGCCGTGAGCAGGACGTCGGGACAACCGGACGAACCTCACTCCCACCTAGTCGCACTCCCCGCCGCAAAAAGACCAGAAAAGGGTTGACAGCCCAACCGCGGTTCGGTATTCTGGTCTGGTCCCCCAAAGTTGGGGTGGCTCTTTGAAAACTGGGTAGACACAAAGAAGATTCCGGCGAGATTCAGCTCGCAAGGACCGATAAGTATCTTCAGTACGAAGGAGCGTCTCGAAAGAGGCGCGACGAGTTTAACTGGAGAGTTTGATCCTGGCTCAGAATCAACGCTGGCGGCGTGCCTAACACATGCAAGTCGCGCGCGAAAGGGGGGCAACCCCCAAGTAGAGCGGCGAACGGGTGAGTAACGCGTGGGTGATCTACCTTCGAGTGGGGAATAACAGCGGGAAACTGCTGCTAATACCGCATGACATCCTCGATTCATTTCGGGGATCAAAGCCGGGGACCGCAAGGCCTGGCGCTTGAAGATGAGCCCGCGTCCGATTAGCTAGTTGGCGGGGTAACGGCCCACCAAGGCTACGATCGGTAGCCGGCCTGAGAGGGCGGACGGCCACACTGGGACTGAGACACGGCCCAGACTCCTACGGGAGGCAGCAGTGGGGAATTTTTCGCAATGGGGGAAACCCTGACGAAGCAACGCCGCGTGGAGGATGAAGGCCTTCGGGTCGTAAACTCCTGTCGACTGGGAAGAATGCACCTGACCTAATACGTCAAAGTGTTGACTGTACCGGTGGAGGAAGCCACGGCTAACTCTGTGCCAGCAGCCGCGGTAATACAGAGGTGGCAAGCGTTGTTCGGAATTACTGGGCGTAAAGGGCGCGTAGGCGGCCCGTCAAGTCCCGTGTGAAAGCCCCCGGCTCAACCGGGGAACGGCGCGGGAAACTAGCAGGCTTGAGTTCGGGAGAGGGAAGCGGAATTCCGGGTGTAGCGGTGAAATGCGCAGATATCCGGAGGAACACCGGTGGCGAAGGCGGCTTCCTGGACCGACACTGACGCTGAGGCGCGAAAGCTAGGGGAGCAAACGGGATTAGATACCCCGGTAGTCCTAGCCCTAAACGATGAGAACTGGGTGTAGGGGGTATGAACCCCCCCTGTGCCGAAGCTAACGCATTAAGTTCTCCGCCTGGGGAGTACGGTCGCAAGGCTGAAACTCAAAGGAATTGACGGGGGCCCGCACAAGCGGTGGAGCATGTGGTTCAATTCGACGCAACGCGAAGAACCTTACCGGGGTTTGAACTGCACGGGACAGCTCTAGAGATAGAGTTTTCCTTCGGGACCCGTGTAGAGGTGCTGCATGGCTGTCGTCAGCTCGTGTCGTGAGATGTTGGGTTAAGTCCCGCAACGAGCGCAACCCTCGCCTCCTGTTGCCAACAGATAATGCTGGGCACTCTGGAGAGACTGCCGGTGACAAA
>JBGASI010000290.1:0-6305 GCA_044229815.1 Vicinamibacteria bacterium
GTTACCCGAGGCGTTGAAATTCACGCTCCCGGCGTACTGCGAGCGGCCGTTCTGCTTCTTCGTGTTGAAGATGCCGAGCACGCCGGTCTTCAGCGTGTGCGCGCCCTTCAGGATGGTCAAAGTGTCGGCAACGGCGAAGTCCTTGGTCGGGGAGATGAGCGCATTGCTAGCGCTCTGCCAGCCCGCGAAGCCGCTGATGCTGCCCACGGGAATCGAGTCCTCGTAGGTGCCGCCGTCGGGGTAGACCTGCGGGAACTGGAAGCCGTACGTGGAGCGAGCCCACCGGTCTCCGACGGGGTCGATCGACTGGTTGTTGCCCGAGTAGTTGAACTTGACCTCGTTCAGGAGAGTGTTCGAGATCGTCCAGTTGTGGTTCAGCTGGAGGTTCCAGCCGGGGCGGTTGCGGTCCGTCGGGACCGTCGGCAGGTTGCCGCCGATGAAGGTCCCGTAGGGGTCGGTCAGCGTGTAGTGGTCGAGCATCACGCGCGCGGTCAGCCGGTGCGCGGCGTTGATGTTGTAGTCGAGGCGCATCATCTCCTGGCGCCAGCGGAAGGGGTTCGCCTCCTGGAAGAGGGCGTTGTTGGCGGTCGGCGTGTCCGTGTAGGAGCTCGCGATCTGCGACATCTGGCCGTAGAAGTTCGCGATCGCCGCGCCGTCAGCGGTGATCCGGTCGGCGGGGATCACGTTTCCGGGGAACGGCTTCTTGGTGAGCGGGTCGATCAGCGCGGTCGTCAGGTGGCTGAAGTTGCCCCCCCGCATCGCGGAGCTCGGCAGGGTCTGCAGCGAGGGGCTCGAGAAGCGGTCGATCTGCTTCCACTCGACGCCGACGAAGAAGAACAGCTTGTCCTTGATCACCGGGCCGCCGAGCGCGCCGCCGAAGTCGTTGTACTTCAGGTCGGAGCGGGGCACGTTGCGCGCGTTGTTGAAGTAGTTGTTCGCGTCGAGCCCCTCGTTGCGGTGGTACTCGAACGCGCTGCCGTGGAACTCGTTCGAGCCCGAGCGCGTCACGACGTTGACCGCGGCGCCGGAGTTGCGGCCGTACTCGGAGGAGAAGTTCGCGGTCTTGATCGAGACCTCCTCGATGAAGTCGACGCCCACGTTGCTGATCTGGCTGTTGTTCGAGCCCCCGTCCATGTTGAAGCCGCCGTCGACGGTCAGCAGGGTGGCGTTCGTGCGGCTGCCGTTGACCGACGTGTTGATTCCGAGGCCCGTCATGATGTCGAGCGCGTTCGGGTTGAGGTCGGGCGCGCCCGGGATCAGCGTCGTCAGCTGCAGGTAATTGCGGCCGTTCAAGGCCAGGTTCTGGACCTGCTGGCGATCGACCGTGCGCGCGATCTCTCCCGAGACCGTGTTCACGGTCTCGCTCTCGACCGTGACCTCGACGGTCTCGTTGATGCCGCCCACCTCGAGCGTGAAGTCGGCCGTGAGGCGGCCGTCCGCCACGAGCACGAAGCCGGAGCGGACCGCCTTCTTGAAGCCCTGCATCTCGGCGCTCACGTTGTAGTTGCCGAGCGGCAGGTTGACGAAGACGAAGCTGCCGTCGGCGCTGGTGACCGCTGTGCGGACGTAGCCCGTGCGCACCTCGGTCGCCGTCACGGAAGCGCCGGGCAGCAGCCCGCCTTGCCCGTCCTTCACGCTGCCCGAGACGCGGCCGCTGGTGGCCTGCGCGAGCAGCGCCGTGCTCGAGGCGGCGACCAGCGCCAACGCGAGCACGATCCGGAAAGCCCGAACCATGGAGTCCTCTCTTTCTTCTGCGACTCCGCGGGCCCCAGGGAGGCCCAAGCGATGAGCGGAGTCGATAACAGACGTGAGGTTAGGTCAGGGCTGCCGAGCGTGTCAATACATCATATAGGATATAGAAATGGAGTCCTCGACGCGTGGATCGCAACCCGATCACTCCACTAAGACGTTCAAGAAGAATAGGATAGGGACAAGGCGGTGCGCCGCCCGTCGGCGATCCGAACCCGGCGACTCAGTCCTGTCCGAGGTCGCGCTGCCGCAGGTGGTCTTCGTAGGCCTTGAGCGCGTTGCGGTTGTGGCGGGCCACGACCGGCTCGACGGCCTGCGCATCGCGAGCCAGGATCGCGTCGACCAGCTCGTGGTGCTCGCGCTGGGCCTGCTCGGCGCGGTGGACGAGCACGTCGCGGAAGAAGTAGCGGCGCAGCCTCTCCCAGCGCGTCAGCACCCGGTCCGTCATGTCGCGCAGCATGGGCATCGCGGCGATCTCGCCGATCGTCCGGTGCAGCCGGCCGTTCAGCTCCGCCCAGGGCTCAGGCGTGCCGGCCAGGAGCGCCGCGTCCATCTCGGCGACCAGGTCGCGCAGCCGCACCGCGTCCGCGTCCCCCAGGCGCTGCGCCGCCTCGCGGGCGGCGATCGTCTCGAGGCCCTCCATGATCGCGAAGACCTCGTGGACCTCGCTCGCGGCGATCGGCGCCACGGCTGCCCCGACGTGGGGCTCGATCACGACCAGCCCCTCGGCCTGCAGCAGCTGCAGCGCCTCGCGGATCGGGATCGCGGACACCTCGAGCCGCCGCGCGAGCTCGTCGATCACGAGCCGCTGGCCGGGCTGCAGCTCGCAGGCCAGGATCGCGTCGCGCAGCGCCTTGTAGACGTACTTCTGCTTCGTCCGGAAGCGCGTCTCGGGGGGGCCCGCGAGCGCCGTCATCGGGGCTACGCCTTCAGCACGACGCGCTGCTTCGTGTCGATCGCCTCGAAGCCGGCGATGCAGGCGCGCGCCGAGCCCATGGCGGCCTTCGGACCGCACTTCAGGGCGGCGCCGGTGCGGATCGCCGCGCAGAAGCCGTCCACCTCGTAGCGATAGGCCGCGAGGCGGTCGACGCCGCCCCCCGCGCCCGCGCCGACACCCTTCGCCGAGCCGGCGGCGTCGGCGGTGCGGCTCTCGGAGGCCTGGCTCGCGGCCTTGGCCCCCTTGGGCGCGACCTCGACCGTCGTCGGCTTCGCGTCCGTCTCGCCCTCGCTGAAGAGGTAGGCCTCGACCTCGCCGCGCAGGATCAGCGTACCCTTCGTGCCGTAGTACGCCTCGTAGTAGTGGTCGAAGGCGTTCGACTCGATCGAGGTGAAGACCGCCGTGCGGCCGCCCGGGTAATCGATCGTGGCGTAGGTGTGGTCCGGGACCTCGCGGCCGTCGTTGTAACGGTAGACGCCGCCGCTGCCGAGCGCCGCCTCGGCCTCCGCGCCGAAGAACCAGTTGGTGATCGCGACCATGTGGCTCGCCAGCTCGGCCATGTGGCCGCGCGAGTACTGCTTGTAGAGCCGCCAGTTGATCAGGTGGTCGAAGCTCGGGTAGCCCCACTTCTTCGGGTCGAAGTCGGGGGAGGGCAGGTCGTCCTTGCGGCGCCAGTTGCCGTTGCGGTGCCAGACGAGGCGCGCGTGGTAGAGCTCGCCGAGCGTGCCCGCCTTCACGATGCCGTCGTAGGCCGCCTGGTAGATCGGGTTGTAGTAGCGCTGGTGGCCGATCTCGAGGACCTTGCCGGTCTTCTGCGCGGAGTCGAGCATGCGCTGGCAGCTCGCACCGTCCCAGGCCATCATCTTCTCGCACAGCACGTGCAGCCCGGCCTCCATGCAGGCCACCGCGAGGTCGGCGTGCAGGAAGAGCGGCGGCGCCAGCACGACGCCCTCGAGCTTCTCCTTCTGGATCATCTCCTTCCAGTCGGAGTACTGCGGCACCGGCGCGAGGCCCGCCTTCTTCATCGACTCGGCGGCCTTCTGCAGGTGCAGCGGGTTGATGTCGCACAGCGCGACGACCTGCGCGTAGCGAGGGTCGGTCTGCTCGAGCAGCACGCGGCCCTGGCTGCCGAGACCGACGTAGCCGAGGCGCACGGGCCCGCCCTTGACGGGGCCCTTCGTCAGCGCCGCCGCGCCGAGCGCCGCCAGCGCCGGTGTGCCCGCCAGCGCCCGCATGAAGTTGCGGCGTCCGAGCTCCTTCTGCTCCGGGGTGAGACTCATCGAGCGGCCTCCACGGCCGGCGTCGCCTGCGCCGCGCGCGGTCGCGCGAGCAGCAGGTCGAGCCCGGCAATCCGACCGGTCCTGAACAGGAGGACCACGGCCACGGCCGCCGCCTCGAGCAGGTTCTTGTTGACGAAGAGATAGCTGCCCTCGGCTCCCGGCTCCATGACGCCGTGCGTCGGCAGGTAGGACAGGTAGAAGAGCGCGAGCAGCGCCAGCGCGCCGGCGCACGCGAGCTGCGTGAAGAGCCCGAGCATCAGGCCCAGGCCGACGAGGAGCAGGGTCCACGCCATCAGCCCGTCGAGCCAGGGCATCCAGGAGACGTCCGCCAGGCCCTTGAACACGTCGGCGAACGGCCCCGACGAGGCGCGCAGGTAGCCCGCGGCCGACCAGCGCCCGAGTGGCACGCCCGCCCGCGTCCACGAAGGCCACCACAGCTTGACGAAACCCTCGTAGAGGAAGTGCCAGCCGATCAGCGTGCGCAGGACGACCAGGGCCGTCTCCTGCCCCCGCGAGAGTTTCGAGTTGCCCATTGGGCCGAGAAGTTACTCCTCCCGCAGGCGAGGGTCAACCAGATATATAGGATATATGCGGACGGCTGGATTCAGCGGCTGGCCCCACTTCGGCGCCTTGGATCTACGGCGCCTCCCAGTCGAGGGCGTAGAGGTCGCTCGTGCTCACGTCGGAGGGGTGGAACGCTACTCCTTCGCCGAGGGCTTCCAGGTGCTCCCCGACCTGCCCTGAACCCGGCCGCGCCTCGTGCCGCCTGGAAGCCCGGGCGAGTCCGTGGTTGAATGCGTGCACTCCCGGCGCTCGAGCGCGGGGCTTCCCTGACCAAAGAGGCCTGAGATTGACCGAAAGACCGGCACCGTCCGTCTCGCTTCTCGAGCCCGGCTCATCCCTCGGCCCCTACCGGATCGTCGCGCCCCTCGGGGCTGGCGGCATGGGCGAGGTGTTTCGGGCGCGCGACGAGAAGCTCGACCGCGACGTCGCGATCAAGGTCCTGCCCGCGCGGCTTCTCTCCGAGCCCGATGCGCTCGCCCGGTTCGAGCGGGAGGCGAAGGCGGTGGCCTCTCTCTCCCACCCGAACATCCTGGCCATCTTCGAGTTCGGCGAGGCCGGGGGCCGCCACTACGCGGTCACCGAGCTCCTCGAGGGGCAGACGCTGCGCGAGCTCGTGGCCGCCGCTCCGCTTCCCCCGAAGAAGGCGACCGAGTACGGACGGCAGATCGCCGAGGGCCTGGCCGCCGCGCACGAGAAGGGCATCGTGCACCGCGACCTGAAGCCCGAGAACCTCTTCGTCACCCGCGACGGGCGCGTCAAGATCCTCGACTTCGGCCTGGCGCGACAGGCCGCTCACCCCCGCGGCGGCAGCGAGACGAGTTCCCCCACCGTGGCCCGGCCCACCGAGCCGGGGACGGTGATGGGGACCGCGGGCTACATGGCGCCGGAGCAGGTGCGGGGAGACGTCGCCGACCACCGGGCCGACATCTTCGCCTTCGGCGCGGTTCTCTACGAGATGCTCGCGGGTCGGCGGGCCTTCGAGCGCCCGACCGGCGCGGAGACGATGACCGCGATCCTCCGCGAGGACGCCCAGCCCCTGACGTCGGTGCGCGACAGCGTGCCGCCCGCTCTCGAGCGGGTGGTCGAGCACTGTCTCGAGAAGCGGCCCGAGGACCGCTTCCAGTCGGCCCGCGACCTGGCCTTCGCCCTCGGCGGGTCCTCGAGCGTCTCGGACCGAACGGCCATCGCCCCGGCCGGTGCGAGGCCCCGGCGGCGGCTGCCGGGCTGGGTCGGGATCGGGGCAGTCGCCCTCCTCGGGTTGCTGGGCGGGGCTCTTCTCCAAAGGCAGGTCGCCCGGCCCCAGAGCGCGGCCCGTCTGCCCGAGGTGCGCTACCTCACCTACTCCGGTCACGACTACTCGCCCGCCGCCGCGCCGGACGGACGCTCGATCGCCTTCCGCTCCGACCGCGACGGCCGGGCCCGCATCTGGCTGAAGCAGCTCGCGACGGGGACGGAGGTGGCTCTCACCAACGGGCCGGCGGACGACATGCCGGAGTTCTCGCCCGACGGCTCGACCGTGCTCTTCACGCGTCTGACCGGCGCGCGCCCCTCCGTGTTCCGCGTCCCGCTCCTCGGGGGCGAGCCCCGGCGGGTGGTGGACGACGCGGCCGAGGCGACCTGGTCTCCCGACGGGCAGAGGATCGCCTTCCTGCGGTCGCAAGCCGCCGCGCCCGGAAAGAACGCTGCGGTGTCGCTCATGGTGGCGGCCAGCGACGGCGGCGCTCTCCGCGAGGTCGCCCGCTTCGACAGCGTGGGCGGGATCGGGCCGCGCTTCT
>JBGASI010000291.1:0-6269 GCA_044229815.1 Vicinamibacteria bacterium
AGCTGCGCCCGCAGGGCGTCCACGAGCGGCATGACCGGGTTCCAGGTCCGGTCGAAGTCGCGCCTCATCGCCGCGAGGTCGACGAGCTCGACGCGGGCACGGCGCGCGATCTCGCGCGCCGCGCCGCGGGGGATGAGGCCGAGCTCGGCCTCCACCCCCGCGAGCGCGGCCTCCACGTCCAGCCAGCGCTGGACCATGGCGCGGTCGTCCCAGATCGCCCGCAGCGCGGGAGAGCCGTAGCGGTCCTTGTAGTAGAAGGAGTCGAATGCGCTGACGGCCATGGGACCTCCTGACGGCTCAGAAGCTGAGCTTGGCTCCGAGCTGGACGCGCCGCTGCTGGTAGCCGCCGGTGCCCGGGAACGCGTCTGGCAGGTCGGCCGCGAGGTTGCCGGCGGCATCCGTGGTCACGACCCGGTTCACGCTCGCGACGTTGTTCACATTGAAGAGGTTCTTGGCCTCCGCGAACAGCTCCAGCCGCAAGCGCTCCGCCAGCGGGACGAAGCGGGAGTAGCGGGCGTCGACGTTGAGCACGCGGCCGAGCCGCCCGCTGTTCCTCTCCACGAAGAGCGGCCGGTCGTTCTGCACCCCGTCCTGGTTGAGGTCGCGGTTGCTGCGGATGTTGAAGGGCAGGCCGCTGTTCCACTGGACGATGAAGGAGAGCTGGTTGTGGTTCGCGAGCGCGGGCCACAGGCCGCTGCCGCCCACCCGGGGCTGCAGCAGGGAGGACGCGACGAAGGTGTGCGTCTGGTTGAAGGGCACGACACCCTTGTCGTAGGCGAGGTCGCCGGGGACGGAGATGCGGTCGTCACCGCTGCCCACCACGTAGGTGCCGGTGAGTGGCGCGTCGTCCTCGCCCCTGGCCCAGGTGTAGCTCGCCTGGAGCTGCACGCCGTGGCTGAGCCGCTTGTTCAGGGAGACAGTGAGGGCGTTGTAGCTCGCGCTGCCGACCGAGCGGAAGGTGTCGACGTGGTCGAACAGCGGGTCGAGGCGGGTCGCCGCGCTGACCGTGCCCGAGTAGATCGGCCTGCCGTCCGCGAGGGTGGCACCGGTCGGGATCAGGTTGGTGTCCACAAGCACCGGCAGGGCGCGGCCGATCGAGTTGACGTAGCCGACCGACACCGCGAGGTCGTCGGAGAGAGCCCGCTCGATCTGCACGTTGCTGAGCCACGCGTGCTGCGTGCCGAAGTCGGGCGCGATCGCCACGATGCTCTGCCGGGGCCGCACGAAGCCGGGCGGCAGGTCGGCGAGGGTCTGCGGGAAGGCCGGGGCGCCGCTGGCGGTCGGGGTGAGGCTGGTCGTGAAGAAGCGCGGCTCGCCGTTGCGCTGGATCGCGTCCTCGTAGAAGTTCAGCAGCGGCGGCTCGTACATCAGCCCGGTCGACGCGCGCACCACCGTGCGCGCCGCGGCGTCGAGCGACCACGAGAAGCCGACGCGCGGGGCGAAGTTGTTCTTGTCGAGCTTGAAGCTCGCGGAGGCCGGGTTGCCCGCGAAGGCGCGCGCGGAAGGCACCTCGAAGAGGTCGTAGCGCAGGCCGTAGAGGAGCTTGAGGTTCGAACTGACGCGGAAGTCGTCCTGGATGAAGAGTCCGAGGAAGGTGGACTTGTAGCGGACGGCCGGGTCGCCGACGTCCTGGGTGAAGTTCGAGTAGCCAAGCGGGTTGCCCCCGTTCTTGGCGGCGAGGTACGCCTCCACGCTGGCGAACGTGTACAGCCGGCGCAGCACGTTCGCCCGCGAGTCGTCGATCCGCTGCACGTCGAAGCCGAGCTTCACGTTGTGGCGGCCCCTGACCCAGGAGAGATTGTCGACCACCTGCCAGATCTTCTGCTCGAAGGAGTACCCCGCGCTCTCCTGGGCGTTGTAGAACGGCCCGCCGAAGTTGGCGACGCCGCTCACCACGATGCCGACGCCCGGGTCGGCGCCGTCGCTGGCCAGCCTCGACTGGCTGCGCCGCGCGAACTGCACGCGCAGCTCGTTGAGGCCGGCCGCGCCGAGACTGGAGACGAGCTGCGTGGCGGCCGAGTCCATCCGGTCGGCGAAGTCGGTGGCCCGCTCCAGCGTGTTGAGCCCGCCGCCGATGTTGTAGGGGGACTTGTTCCTGAAGAACAGGTAGCGCAGCGAGAGCTTGTTGCGCGGGTCGAACTGGTAGTCGGTCTTGCCGAGCAGGAAATTCACGCCCTGCTTCGCGGGCATGACCCCCGGCACGGCCTGCGCCGGGAGGCCCAGCGCCTGGGCGTTGGCCTGGCTGACAGTGATGACCCGGTCCGCGGAGAGGTCGCGGTCGACGTACTCGTAGCCGAGGTAGAAGTGCCAGCGGTCCTTGATGATCGGGCCGCCGAGAGTAGCCGTGTAGTTGTTGGCGCGGTCGTCCGGCTTCGTCGCCGTGGGCGAGAGGAAGAAGGGCCGGCTCGACAGGCCCCTGCGCAGCAGGCGGTAGCTCACGGACCCGGAGAACGCGTTCGTGCCGGACGGCGTCACCGCGTTGAAGACCATGCCCGTCGTCTGGCCGAACTCGGGGGCAAAGCCGCTCGTCACGACCTTGATCTCGCCCACGATCACCTCGGACACGGGCAAGAGCCGCAGGCCGGCCCGGTCCTTCTCGGTGTTCGTGTTGCCGTCGATCTGGAAGTTCGTGTGCATCTGCGAGCCGTTGGCGTTCAGGCGCGGGACGCCGAACTCGAGGTTCTCGTAGCCCGTGACGTTGGGCTGGATCAACGCGAAGTTGTACGGGTTGCGCGAGACGAGCGGGAGGTTGTGGACCTCCTCCTCGCGAATCGTCCGTCCCAGATCGATCCTGCCCGGCTGGGCGATGGGCACGTCTCCGGTCACGGACACGACCTCGGTCACCCCGCCCACCTCGAGCGCCAGGTTCACGACCGCGGTCTGGCCCGCGGAGAGGCGCAGGCCGGTTCGCTCGAGCGTCTTGAACCCGGCCAGCTCGGCCTTCACCCGGTAGACGCCGAGCGGCAGGGCCAGCGTCTGGTAGCTCCCGTCGGGGGCGGTGACGAGCGTCCGCTGCGTCCCCGTGCCGACGTTCGTCACGGTCACGGTCGTTCCCGGCAGCGCGGCGCCGGTTGCGTCCCGCACCGCCCCCTCCAGCGCGGCGTCGATCGCCTGGGACTGCGCCAACGCCGCCGCCGCCAGCGCCACGAGGGCGATCCCAAGAAGCCCCGTCCTTCGCCTGCTCATCCGTCCTCCTCCCGGGGCGCCCCGACACGCGGTCGCTCCCGAAGTTCTTCGATAACCCCGCAAAATCAATCGATCAACTAACGAAACGACGTAGCCTTTGCCCCTCGCCCAAGACCCCCGGCCCGACCTCACGCCGGCTTTGACAGGCCCCCGTACGGCTGATACATTACAAACCCGATGGAGTTAGTCGCGTCCAGTCGCCGTCGTGCCGGCCGCTCCTGCGCGCGCTGTCGGGCGCTGTGTAGCGGGCCGGAGGCGCGCGCCGCCGGACAGCCATCCTGAAACCCAGCCCCCGCCAGTCCTGATCGGTCGCCGCCGCCGGCTCCTCCGCGTAACCGCAGAGCGATCCACGCCGCACGCGAAACCCGCAGCAGAGGAGACAGTGAGGAACATCGCCCAGGACGTGACCCGCCTCGTCGGCAACACCCCGCTCGTCCGCCTCCGGCGCGCCTCGGAGGCGTCGGGCGCGGAGGTCGTCGCGAAGCTCGAGTTCTTCAATCCCGCGCACAGCGTCAAGGACCGCATCGGTCTCGCCATGATCGAGGCCGCCGAGAAGGCGGGCTTGATCAAGCCGGACACGATCATCCTCGAGCCCACCAGCGGCAACACCGGGATCGCGCTGGCGTTCGTCTGCGCGGCCAGGGGCTACAAGCTCGTGCTGACGATGCCGGAGACGATGAGCAAGGAGCGCCGCGTGCTGCTGCGCGCCTACGGCGCCGAGCTGATCCTGACGCCGGGTCCCGAGGGCATGGGCGGCGCCATCCGCAAGGCGGAGGAGCTCGCGGCCTCCGACCCGCGCTACTTCATCCCGCAGCAGTTCAAGAACCCCGCGAACCCCGAGGTCCACCGCCGCACGACGGCGGAGGAGATCTGGCGCGACACCGATGGCAAGGTCGACATCCTGGTCTCCGGCATCGGCACCGGCGGCACGATCACCGGCGTCGGCGAGGTGATCAAGGCGCGCAAGCCGTCGTTCCGGGCGGTGGCCGTCGAGCCGGACGCCTCGCCCGTGCTCTCCGGCGGCAACAAGGGTCCCCATCCGATCCAGGGCATCGGCGCCGGCTTCGTGCCCGATATCCTCAACACGAAGATCTACGACGAGATCGTCCGTGTCACCGCGGCCGATGCCTTCGCCACGGCGCGGCAGCTCGCGCGCGAGGAGGGCCTGCTGGTCGGCATCTCCTCGGGGGCCGCGGCATGGGCGGCCGGGCAGGTGGCGGGCCGGCCGGAGAACGCCGGCAAGCTGCTGGTCGTGATCATCCCGTCCTTCGGCGAGCGCTACCTGAGCACGGCGCTGTACGCCGACCTGGTGAGCTGAGCGAGTCCGCGCGGGGCGGCCCCGGCCGCCCCCCGCGGACCGGCGGCAGTGGGCCGGGCGCGCCCGCGCCCCGGCCCGGCAGACCGCAAGCTCCAAGGCTTCGCCCGCCCTTCGGGTCGGACCGCCGCGTGCGCCGAGCCAGGGCGCGCTCCAGGCCGCGCACGACGGCCGGCAGCTCGCGCGCGAGCGCAGCGTCAGCCGCCTCGCCGGCGCCCCACGACGCCCGCTCGCGCGCGTCCGGGTCCGGCTTCTTCACGATCGCGGCGGCGCCCGCCTCGATCGCCGCGATCGCGTCCTCCAGAGAACCCTTGCGCGTGAAGAACGCCACCGGCACGCCGGGGAACTCGCCGCCGATCCGGCGCGCGAGGGCCAGTCCGCCCTCGGGCGACTGGCGTAGTCGTGCCAGCACGGCCGCCAGCTCGGCCCTGGCCTCGAGGAAGCGCGCCCAGGCCCGGCCCAGCTCGGCGCGCTCGGCCTCGCTGTTGGGCTCGCCCGCGGGGAAGTAGAGGTCGAGCGCGAACACGTCCGGGCGCTCCCGTCCCTTCGCGCGCAGGTCCGCGAGCGCCTCGTCGAGCGAGGGCCCGGCGCCCACCAGGAAGCGGCTGGCGAGCAGGCGGCGGAAGCGCCGCAGCTCCTCGGGATCGTCGTCGACGAAGCAAACCGCCTCGGTCGGCATCGCGTGTCTCCTCAGCGCCTCGCGGCGCGCGCCGCCGCCGGCCCGAGGCCGAGCGACGACACGTCCATCAGGTACACCTCGAGCCGGCGCGAGCCTTCCGCGGCGTTGCGTCCCGACGCGAAGACGAGCGTCCGGCCGTCCGGCGAGAAGGCCGGGAAGCCGTCGAAGGCCTCGTTCCAGGTGAGCCTGCGGTTCTCGCCGGTCTGCAGGTCCCCGAGGAAGACCTCGAAGTTGTGCGGCGGCAAGAGACGCACGTAGCTGAAGTGCCGCCCGTCGGGCGCCGGGTGCGGCGCCCAGTTGGTCCCGGGATCGTGCGTCACCTGGCGCAGGCCGCTGCCGTCGTGGCGGATCGTGAAGATCGTCATGTCGAGCGGCTTCTTGCCCTCGTCCTGGCGCTTCCAGGCACGGAACAGGATCGTCTCGCTGTCCGCGAGGTAGAACGACCCGCCCTCCTGCCAGTCGTCCGTGTGGGTGATCTGCCGCTCGTCGGAGCCGTCCGGCCTCACGCGCCACAGGTCGAGCCTGCCGTCCGTCTGGCGCGTGAACAGCACCCACTTCCCGTCGGGCGAGACCGAGACCTCGGCGTCGTACACGCTGTTGTTCGTCAGGCGCCGCACCTCGCTGCCGTCGGTCTTCGAGACGTACAGCTCGGCGCCCTGGGGGTAGTCCCGCGGGTCGGAGTAGTTGCCCGCCGGCAGGTCCTCGCGGTCGCGGGTCGAGGTCCAGACGACGTGCCGGCCGTCCGGGAAGTAATAGGAGCAGGCGTCGCGGCCCTTGTCGTTGATGCGTCGGATCGTCCGCCCGTCGAGGGTCGTCGTGTAGACGCGGTGCCACTCGTCGCCCTCGCGCCGCGCGGTGCCGATCAGGCTCCCGCCGTCGGGCGAGAAGTACACCTCGGCGGCCTCGCCGCGCCGCTCGAGGCGCGTCACGGGCAGTTCCCCGCGTTCGGGCGCCGGCGCGGCGGGCGGCGCGCCGGCCGCCGCGGCCGCCGCCGCGACCGCAACGAGCAGCGCCAGGAGCGCCCGCGCGGAGCGGGACGGCGCGCCGCGTCGCGCGCCGTCCCGGATCTCGTCTCGTGTCAAGGGCATC
>JBGASI010000292.1:0-6268 GCA_044229815.1 Vicinamibacteria bacterium
GTGACCGGCTGCTTGTAGGCGATCACGGCCAGGGTCTCGAGCGCCTGGATCGACAGGCGCGTCGGGGTGCGCGGGTCGAGCAGCTCGCGCACCCAGTCGTTGTACTCGGGGCGTGTCGTGATCTGCCAGCCGCTCGCGATCTCGACGACCTGCAGCCCGCGCTCGTCGCGGGCGAAGTCGGCGCGCAGCGCCTCGAGCTCGCGCTGCCACTCCTCCTTCGGCACGCCCTGCAGGACGCGCGCGATCTCCTTCGAGGTGATCGGCTGCGGGGAGGCGAAGATCAGCGCCTCGAGCACCGCGCGCACGTGGGCCGCCGGCAGGACGCTCGCCTCCTCGGGCTCCGCCGGGGGCGGCTCGGGCGCGGCCTCGGCGGGCAGCTCGCCCTGGACCGGCTCCTGCTCCTCGCGTGGCGCATCCTCGACGGCGGGGACCTCGCCCACGTCGTCCGGCTCCGGCACGTGCGGCCCGGGCCGCCAGGCCTCGAGCGCCGACTTCGGTTCTTCCTTCTCGTCCACCGCTTCGCTCTCCTAGGCCGACGGTGCCGGCTGCGGCGGCACGTCGGCGGGCGGGCCCACCGGCCGGAAGACCCGGATCGACCCGAACATCCCGCGCTGGTAGACGCGCACGCGCTTCATGCGCACCAGCTCCAGCAGGGCCAGGAACGTCACGATCATCTCGGCCTTCGTCTCGATCGTGGCGAACAGCTCGAGGAACTCGAGCGACTCGCCCTCGTTGATCATCGCCAGGAGCTGCTCCATCCGCTGTTCGAGCGGCGGCCCCTCGTCTTCGACCTCGTGCGCGATCAGGCTCTTGCGGCGGTCGAGCAGCTCCTTGAAGGCGGCGATCAGGTCGTAGAGGCCGGCCTCGATCATCTCCTCGCCGGCGTCGTCGAACGTCGGCAGGACGGTGTCGGGCCGGGTCCACTGCGCGGCGCGGATCTGCGCCTGCTGGTGCAGGACGCCGGCGGCCTCCTTGTAGCGCTGGAACTCGAGCAGCCGCTGCGCCAGCTCCTCGCGCGGATCGACGTAGTCCTCGTCGCCCTCCGCCTCCGTCGGCTCGATCGGCACGAGCAGCTTCGACTTGATGTGGATGAGCGTCGCCGCCATCACCAGGAACTCCCCCGCGACGTCGAGGTTGAGGTCCTGCATCAGGTCGAGGTACTCCATGTACTCCTTCGTGATCGGCGCGATCGGCATGTCGTGGATGTCGATCTTCTCGCGCCGGATCAGGTACAGGAGCAGGTCGAGCGGACCGTCGAACTCGGGCAGGTGGATGCGCGGGGCGTCCGCCGGGAGCGACGACTCGACCCCCTCGGGCACGCTGACGCGCTCGGGCGCCGCTGCGCCCGCGGGGGCCTCCACCGCGGAGGGCTCGGCCGCCGGGGGCTCGACCGGGACGGCCGCCTCGCCCGCCGCTGCGTCGCCCGCCGGATCGCCGGTCGTGCCGGGCTCGTCGCTCACAGCTTCCTGTCGTAGCGGATCTTCATGGCCCCGCGGACGTCGTCCATCGTGGCCTCCGCGACCTCGCGCGCCCTCTTCGAGCCCTCGAGCAGGATGTCCCAGACGGTGTCGGGGCGCCGCGCCAGTTCCGGCCGCCGCTCGTGGATGGACGCGAGCCTCTCCAGCATGTGCTCGGCGAGCTTCGCCTTGCAGTCGAGGCAGCCGATCCCCGCGCTGCGGCAGCCCTGCGCGGCCCACTCGCGGGTCGGCTCCGGCGAGAAGGCCTTGTGCAGGTCGAAGACCGGGCAGACCTCCGGGTCGCCGGGATCCGTGCGCCGCTTGCGCGCGGGGTCCGTGACCATCGGCCGCAGCTTCTGCCGAACCGCCGCCGCGTCGTCCTTGAGGTAGATCGCGTTGCCGTAGGACTTCGACATCTTGCGGCCGTCGGTGCCGGGGATGCGCTTGGCCTCGGTCAGCAGCGTCTGCGGCTCCGGGAAGACCTCGCCGTAGAGGTTGTTGAAGCGGCGCACGATCTCGCGCGCGATCTCGATGTGCGGGGCCTGGTCCTCGCCCACCGGCACCGCGTCGGCCTTGTAGACGATGATGTCGGCGGTCTGCAGCAGCGGGTAGCCGAGGAAGCCGTACGTCGAGAGGTCCTTGCCGCTGAGGTTCTGCTGCTGCTCCTTGTAGGTCGGCACGCGCTCGAGCCACGGCACCGGCACGATCATCGACAGCAGCAGGTGCAGCTCGGCGTGCTGCGGCACCAGGCTCTGGATGAAGATCGTCGAGCGCTGCGGGTCGAGCCCCGCGGCCAGCCAGTCGGTGGCGACCTCGAGCACGTTCTCGCGCACCGCGCCGGGGTCGGCGTAGTCGGTCGTCAGCGAGTGCCAGTCGACGATCGAGAAGAAGCAGTCGTAGCTGTCCTGCAGGCGCACCCAGTTCTCGAGCGCGCCCATGTAGTTGCCGAGGTGCAGCGCGCCGGTGGGGCGCATGCCCGAGAGGATGCGGGGTCGCTTCATTGGACCTGTCGCGCCTGGGTGCCCGTGGCGGGCGCGCTCAGAGCGCCATTCGATAGAGAAGGGTGGACACGAACGAGGTGAAGGGCTGCAGCAGCCGGAGCAGCCAGCCGCTGGCGAACAGGATCAGGAGCGCCCAGTGCCCGTAAGGCTGCACGTAGCTGCGGTAGGCGTTCGCGACGGCCGGCGGGGCCCCCCAGTAGAAGACCGAGGAGCCGTCGAGCGGCGGCAGCGGCACCAGGTTGAACAGCGCCAGCAGCACGTTCATCTGGATGCCGGTGTTGAGCAGCGCCATGAACGGCTCGCTCTCGCGGGCCCCCGTGCGCAGCCCGGCGAAGAGCGCCGCCGTGAACAGCAGGGCCAGCAGCAGGTTGGACAGCGGCCCGGCCCCGGACACCAGCACGTGGCCCTGCGCCAGGCGCCGGAAGCGGCGGCCGTCGATCGGCGTCGGCCGCGCCCAGCCCAGCAGCGGCAGGCCGCCCCAGAACACCTGCAGGGCGGGGACGAGCAGGGTGCCGAACGGGTCGATGTGGGAGAGGGGGTTCAAGGTGACGCGCCCCTGGCGCGCGGCGGTGTCGTCGCCCATCTTCAGCGCCGCCCAAGCGTGCGCGGACTCGTGGACGCTGAGCGAGAAGAGCAGCACCACGAAGTACGTGAGCCCCCAGGCGATGCGGTCCGGCGTCAGCTCCGGCAAACGGCCTCCAAGGAACCCTGGATGTTATCACCTGGAAGAGGGGGGTTGCTCAGCCCCGCAGGTGCAGCTCCTCGTAGGCGACGACGGGGATGCCGAAGGAGACCGTGAGGCCCGCCACCTCGGGCTGGACGAAGCGGTAGGTCTGCTCGTGGAAGAGCGGGATCAGCAGCCCCTCGCGCGCGATCGCCTCCTCGGCCTGGCGGTAGATGGCGTGCCGGCGCGCGGGCGCCGTCTCCGAGCGCCCCCCCTCGGCCAGGCGGTCGGTCTCCTCCGAGCCGCACATGCGGCCGATGAAGCCGCCGGTCGAGTGCAGGATGTAGGCGAAGGTGTCGGCGTCGGGGTAGTCCGCGCCCCAGCGGCCGACAGCGACGTCGACGCTGCCCTTCGTGATCGCCGCCTCGTACTCCTCCATCGTGCGGTTGACGATGCGCAGCCGCACGCCGGCTTCCAGGAACGCGGCGGCCAGCTCGCGCGCCAGGGCGCCGTAGTTCGACATGAAGACGGGGTGCACGGCGGCGCTGAGCTCGATCGGGGTCGAGCGCTCGCCCCCGGGAGGCACGGCCGCCCGCGGCGCCGCGGTCGACTCGTGGCCGAGCAGGCCAGGAGGGATCAGGCCCACGGCCGGGATCGCGAGCCGCCCGAGGTGCTGGCGCACGAGGCGCGGGACGTCCACGGCGTGCGCGAGGCGCAGCCGCAGCGCGCGCTCGGCGAGCGGGCCGTGGTGGGTGTTGAACACGGCGAAGTAGCTCATCAGGCGGGGCGTCTCGCGGTGGCCCGCCATGAACCGCGGCTCGTGGCGCAGGGCCTCGACGTCGGCCGGGTAGAGGTCGGACGCGAGCGCGAAGCGCCCGCCGCGGAAGCCGGCGAGCATCTCCTCGGGCGAGACGCCGAACGTGAAGGTGAGCCCTTCGCTGCGCGGGTAGCCCTTGCGCCAGTAGGCGCGGTTGGGCTCGAGCTGCAGCCGCCGGCCCGGCTCGAAGCCCGCCACACGGAAGGGCCCCGTGCCCGCCCAGCCGCCCGGGTCCCCCTCGAGGTCGCTCCCCTCCGGCACGATCGCCGCCGACGGGTAGCTGATGAGCGCCGGGAAGAAGGCCATCGGCGCCTCGAGCTCGATCGTGAACTCGCTGGCCGAGCGGATGCGGAAGCCGGCGAGGTCGGGGCTCTCGCCCGCCAGCACGGCCTTCGCCCCGCGGATCACGTCGAAGAAGAAGCGCGAGTCGCCGCCGCTGCGCAGCAGCCGCTCGAACGAGTAGCGCACGTCGCGGGCGGTGAGCCGGCGGCCGTCGGAGAAACGCACGCCGTCGCGCAGGCGGAAGCTGTAACGGCGGCCGCCCTCCTCGGGCGCGAACTCGGCCGCGAGCCAGGGCACCACCGCGGCGCCGCCGGCGTCGCGCGTCAGCGTCTCGAAGACGAGCGGCACGATCTCGGCCTGGTCGAGGGTCTCGGTGAGCACGGGGTCGAGCCGCATCACGCCGCCGGCGAAAGGCACGTGCAGCGTGCCGCCCACCGCGCTGCGCGCCTCGGGCTCCGGCTCGTCCGTCTCGGCCTTGCCGATCCGCGCGTAGTCGACGTAGGGCGCCACGCCGCGCAGGTTGGCGCCACGGACGCGCGGGCCGGCCAGGCGGTAGTCGATGTCGTGGAACAGCGGCAGCAGCGCCCCCGCCTGCGCCAGCAGCGACTCGAAGCGGCGGTACAGGGCCTCGCGCGCGCCGGCGCGGCCCTCCGAGCGCGCCTCCTCCAGCAGGCGATCGGCTTCGGCCGAGCAGTACCAGCTCCGCAGCAGGCCCGTGCGCGAGTGGAAGAGAGTGTGCGTGACGTTGTCCGGGTCGTCGTAGTCGGCGTTCCAGCGGCCGATCACCAGGTCGAGCCCGGCGCTCTCCTCCCAGGCCTTGAGGTACGCGGCCATGTCGGGGTTCTCGATGCCGACCTCGACGCCCAGCTCGGACCAGCGCCGGAAGAGGGCCGTCAGGAGCGCCCCGTAGCGGTCGCGCAGCAGCGGGTGCACGACCGCCCGCAGCTTCAGCGGCGTCGCGACGCCGGCCTCGCGCAACAGCGCCCGCCCCTCCTCGAGCGTCAGCGCGGCGGCGCGGCGGCCCGGGTCGTGGCCCAGCATCGACGGGGGGACGAGGCAGCTCGCCGGCTCGGCGAAGCGGCCGAGCGCGCGCCAGACGAGGTCCTGGGCGCGCGTCACGCCGGTCAGCGCCTGGCGCAGCGGGGCCGAGGCCGCGGCGGGGCCGGCGCCCGTGTTGAAGGCGACGAAGTAGGTGTTGCGCTTGGGCGCCTCGACGAGCCCCCGGCGCAGCCGCGCGTCGCGCAGGATCTCCTCGAAGTCCTCGGGCAGCAGGTCGCGCGCGAGGTCCACCTCGCCCTTGCGAAAGGCGGCGGCGATCGTGTGCGCGGTCTCGAAGCTGCGGAACTCCAGGGCGTCGAGCGCCGGGCGCGGCTCGCGCCAGTAGCGCTCGTTGCGCTCGAGCCGCACGCGGCCCGGCTCGTGCGATGCCACCCGGAAGGGGCCGGTGCCGAGCGTCTCGGGGCCGGCCGGGCCGTCGACGGAGCGCATGACGCCGGCGCTCACCTCGGTGAGCAGGGCCGGGTAGATCGGCAGCGGCTCGACGAGCCGCAGCTCGAGCTCGTGCGTCCCCTTGACGACGACGCCGGCGATCTCGGCAGCCGTGCCGGCGCGAAACTCGGCGGCGCCGCGGATCGCGTCGAGGCCCGACGGGATCTCCTCGACCACCTGGCGCACGGTGGCCTCGAACGAGCGCTTGACGTCCTCGGCCACCAGCGGGTGGCCGTCGGAGAAGCGCACGTCGCGCCGCAGCCACAGGCGGAAGGCGCGGCCCTCCTCGAGCAGCTCCCACTTCTCGCACAGCCCGGGCGCGAGGCCGCCGTCGGCGCCGGCCGCCACCAGCGGCTCGAACACGGTGGCCGCGACCTCCGACTCCTCGTTCGTCTGGATGCGGCCGGGCTCGATCGCGCCCACGGGGTTCGCGAGCGCGATCACCAGCCGGCCGCCGAGCGGCAGGTCCGGCGCCGCCGCGGCCTCGCCCGCGCGGGCATCAGGGCCCTCGGCCTCGCTCAGGTAGGCCTTGGCGCGCTCGTAGTCGCCGCGCAGGTTC
>JBGASI010000293.1:0-1902 GCA_044229815.1 Vicinamibacteria bacterium
AGGAAGAACGCCGCGCCGCGGTCCTCGCGCTCGCCGCTCGCGCTGAGCCGGATCGTCTTGAGGTCGAGCTCCTTGGTGAGGTCCTTCACCCGGGCGGGGTCGAGCCCGGCGTCGGTCAGCCGACGGCTGACGAGCACGTCGCTCACCTTGCGCTCCATGGTCCGCCGCTCGCCGAGGTTGCTGACGTTGCGCCCGTAGTAGCTGGCCGAGGCCGAGGCCACCGCGTCCGCCGGCAGCAGCAGGAAGCCGTCGAGCCGGCCGTCGAGCACGGCCTTCTTGAGCTCCGCCTCGCGCGCCGGGCCCTCGGGGCCGGCCTGCACGTCGAAGCGCGGCTTGCCGTCGACGCGCTCGTCGCGCAGCGCCTGCTCGACGAGCGGCCGCAGCGCCCCGCCCGCGTCGTGGACCGCGAGCTTGAGCGGCTTGCCGCCCTGGCTCGCGACCAGGGCCGGCACGACCATCATGGCCCCCATCAGCAGGGGGCCGAGCAGGGTCGCGATCACGAAGCCCTTCGTCCGCACGCGCTCGACGTACTCGCGACGGACGATCGCCCACAGCTTGGCGTTCAAGCGGCCTCCTTCCCGTCGCGGGTGACGGTCTCGACGAAGATGTCGTGCAGGCTCGGCTCCACGATCTCGAAGCGGCGCACGCGCAGCCGCGCGGCGGCCTCGACCAGCAGCGGCTGCGGGTCGGCGCCCTCGAGCAGCCGCACCTCCACGTACTGGCCGAAGTCGGTGACCTTCGCGACCCCGGGCAGCGTCTCCAGGAAGGCGCCGTCGCCGTCGAAGGCGAGGGCCACGGTGTTCTTGCCGTGCTTCGCCTTGACCTCCGCCACCGAGCCGTCGAGCAGCTTCGTCCCGCGGTCGATCAGCGCCACGCGGTCGCACAGCTTCTCGACCGTCTCCATCTGGTGCGACGAGAGCACGATCGTGGCCCCCCTGCGCCGCAGGTCGAGCATCGTCTCGCGCATCACGTCCATGCCGACCGGGTCGAGGCCGCTCATCGGCTCGTCCATGATCAGGATCTCGGGCTCGTGCAGCACGGTCGCGATGAACTGCGCCTTCTGCTGCATGCCCTTCGACAGCTCGTTCGTCTTCTTCTTGCGCCAGTCGGTGAGCGAGAAGCGCTCGAGCCAGGGGCCCAGGCGGCGCAGGGCCTCGGCGCGGCCGACGCCCTTGATCGCCGCCAGGAACACGAGCTGCTCCTCGAGCACCATCCGCGGGTAGAGCCCGCGCTCCTCGGGCATGTAGCCGATGCGGTCGCGCGTCGCGTCGTCCGCGGGCCGGCCCAGGATCTCGATGCGCCCGGCGTCGGGCGCGAACACGTTCATCACCATGCGCAGCGTCGTCGTCTTGCCGGCGCCGTTGGGGCCGAGCAGGCCGAAAACGCTGCCGCGCGGCACCTCGAGGCTCAGTTCCTTCACCGCCTGGTGGCCGGCGAAGGACTTGCGCACGCCGTCGAGTACGAGGGCCTTTTCGCTCACGCTGCCTCCGTGGCCCCGGGACGGCGGGGCCGGTGCGCCGATCGTATCGCGGGCGGGCCGCGATCCCTCGAGATCCGTACGAGACGCGGCGGGGGCCGGTTCCCCTGCAGGACCGTGCCGCCCCGTCTAAGTTGGCGCAGCGCCG
The DNA here is from genome assembly GCA_044229815.1 of Vicinamibacteria bacterium. Classification (GTDB taxonomy): domain Bacteria; phylum Acidobacteriota; class Vicinamibacteria; order Fen-336; family Fen-336; genus DATBSL01. The sequence continues at coordinate 1,626 of JBGASI010000293.1, forward strand.
GCAGATGCGGGCATACTTGGCGGGCGTGACCAACCGGCCGAAGGACGAGGCCCGCGGCCTCGCGCTCGTCGCCTGCAGCACGCTCGCGTACGGCGTCCTGCCGATCCTCGGCAAGCTCGCCTACGCCGCGGGCGTCACCCCGCTGCCGCTGCTGGCGTGGCGCTACGCGATCGCCGCCGCGTTGATCGCGGCGATCGATCGCTCGCCGCCCCTGCCGCTGCGCACGCGACTGCGCCTGTGGGCGGTCGGCGGCGTCTTCGTCTTCAACTCGATCGCC
>JBGASI010000293.1:1911-8134 GCA_044229815.1 Vicinamibacteria bacterium
TTCCGCGCGCTCGAGGCGATCCCGGCCTCCGTGACGTCCCTCGTGCTCTACACCTATCCGGTGCTGGTGGCGCTGTTCGCCGGCGCCGCGGGCCTCGAGCGGCTCACCCCGCGCGGTCTTCTGGCGGCGCTCGCGGCGTTCGCCGGCTGCGCGCTGACGGCCGGCGGCGCGCCGGCGGGCGAACGGCTCTCGACGGCGGGCATCGCCTGGGCGCTGCTGGCGGCCGTGATCTACGCCTCCTACATCGTGCTGAGCAGCCGGTTCGGAGCGGGCGTCCCGGCGCGCGCGCTGGCGCTGCACCTCTCGCAGGTGGCGGCGGTCGTCTGCACCGGGGCGGCGCTGTGGGGCGGGGGGCTCGCGCTGCCCGTGGCCCCGCAGGCCTGGCTGAGCGTCGCCGGCATCGGCGTCGTCTCGACGGTGGTCGCGATGACCACCTTCCTGGCCGGCATGGCGCTGATTGGGCCGACGCGCGCGTCGGTGCTCAGCTCGCTCGAGGTGATCGTGACCCTGGCCTTCGCCTTCCTGCTCCTGGGCGAGCGTCTCGCGCCGTTGCAGTGGCTGGGCGCTCTCCTGATCCTGGGCGCGGTCGCCTGGCAGAACGCGGGCGCGCTGCGCGCCCTGGCCGGTCGCCGGCCGCGGACCGGCGGGGCGCGGGGTTAGAATGGCCTCCTCCCCATGAAGATCACGATCGCCCACAGCCCCGACAGCGACGACGCGTTCATGTTCTACGGCCTCGCCCGCGGCGGGGTGCCGACGGGCGAGCTCGAGGTCGCGCACGTGCTCACCGACATCGAGACGCTCAACCGCCACGCCCAGGAGGGCCGCCACGAGGTGACGGCGATCTCCTTCCACGCCTACCCCTACGTGGCGGACAAGTACGCGCTCATGCCGTGCGGCGGCAGCATCGGCGACGGCTACGGCCCGCTGCTCGTCGCGCGCGAGCCGCTCGCGCCCGCCGCGATCGCCGGCAAGCGCGTCGCGGTGCCCGGCACGCTGACCTCGGCCTTCCTGGCGCTGAAGCTCTTCGCGCCGGACGTCACGACCCACGTCGTGCCGTTCGACCGCATCCTCGAGGAGGTGCAGTCCGGCCGGGCCGACGTGGGCCTCATCATCCACGAGGGGCAGCTCACTTACGGCGGCCACGGCCTGCACAAGATCGTCGACCTCGGCGTCTGGTGGAAGGGCGAGACCGGCCTGCCGCTGCCGCTCGGCGGCAACGCGGTGCGCCGCGACCTCGGCCCCGAGCTGATGGCGCGCCTGACGCGGCTCGTGCGCGAGACCGTGCGTCACTCGCTGGCGCACCGGCCGCAGGCCCTCGAGTACGCCATGAGCTTCGCGCGCGGCATGGACCCCGGGGTCGCGGACCGCTTCGTCGGGATGTGGGTCAACGACATGACGGTCGAGATGGGCGAGCGCGGCCGCCAGGCGGTGCGCACCTTCCTCGAGCGCGGCCACGCGGCCGGGCTGTTCCCCGTGCTGCCCGCGCTCGACTTCGTCGACGCCTGACCATGAACCTGACCCCCGCGGCCGAAGCCGCCTGGATGATCGCCGCCGGCGAGGCGGCCGCCTCCGGCCACGCGCAGATCGCCCCCGCGCACCTGCTGATCGGCGTGCTGAGCCTGGAGAAGATCGGCCCCGGGGACCAGGCGAAGGGCGGCGCGATCGACGCCTCGCTCGTGCGCGAGGAGTGCGCGCGGCTCTCCGGCGCCATCGCCCCGCTCGCCCTCGACGTCGCCCGGCTGCGCCGGCGCACCCGCGCGCGGCTCGGGCGCGGTCCGGGCGAGGGCCCGCCGGCGGGGCCGCTGTCACGCTCGCTCGCGTGCAAGGCGCTGTTCGCGGCCGCCGGCGCCTTCGCTGGGGCCGCGCGGCCCGTCGGTGCGGCGCACCTGCTGGCCGCGCTCGCGGAGGGTGTGGACAACCTCACGCTGGAGCTCGTCCGCGCGAGCGGGGTGGCCCCGGGGGCGCTGCGCGACGCGGCGCTCTCGGCCGCCGCCGATCCGGGACTCGACGAGCGGCTCGACACGCTCGAGGCGGCACTGCTCTCGCGGCTGGTCGGCCAGGATGTCGCGGCGGCCCGCATCGCGGGGCTGCTGCGCGATGCGTTCAGCGGCGAGGCGGCGTCGCCGGCGGCCGTGCTGGTGTTCGCCGGCCCGCGGGGCTGCGGCAAGGCGCTCGCCGCGAGCGTCGTCGCCGAGCACCTGTTCGGTCCGGCCGGCGGCCTCGTGCGGGCGGACTCGCGCGAGCTCGCCGACCCGGCGGCCGTCTCGCGGCTCACCGCGGCGGCGACGGCGGCCCCGCGCGTGCTCGCCCTGCTGAACCGGGTCGAGGAGGCCGACCCGCGCGCCGTCGAGGTGCTGGAGCGCATCCTGGGAGAAGGGCGCCTCTCGGACCCCAGCGGGGTCGTCGAGGCACGCCCGCTCGTCGTCGTGCTGACGGTGACGACCGGACCGGAGGCGAGCGACCCGCTCGGCTTCCTCGTCTCCATGGCCGCCGGCCCGGAGCTGCCGCCGGGGCTCGCCTCCGCCGTCCATGACACCGTGACCTTCCGCGCCCTCGACGAGGACGACGTGGCGGCGGTGGTCGAGCGCGCGCTCGGGGCGCTCACCGCGGCGGTCGAGCGCCAGCACGGCGTGCGCGTGCGCGTCACGCCGGAGGCGGCGCGCTTCGCCGCGGGCAACGCCGTCGCCTCGGGCCTCGGCGCGAGCGCTGCCAGCGCCGTGGCGGAGAAGCTCGTGCAGGGACCGCTCGCCGCGCTCGTGCTCACGGGGAAGCTGACCCGGCACCCGGCGTGGGTGGCGGTGTACGACGAAGGCGGCGTCTACCTGCTGCCCGAGGCCTGAGGGCCGGGCTCAGGGTTCTTTCCTGCCGAACAGGCGTCCGAGGCCCTTCCTGACCGCGCCCTCGACGGCGCCGCGGCCCACGCGGGCCAGCAGGTCGGTCCTGGGCTCCAGCGTGGTGCCCGTCAGCCGGAACTCGATCGTGGCCCAGCCGTCCCCGCGTGTGCGGAAGGCCGCTCGCAGCTCCTGGCGCGTGACACGGGCGAAGACGCGGGGCGGGAGCGCCAGGGCCAGGTCGTAGTCGAGCGCGCCCGTGTCGAGGCGCAGCGTGCCGCGCCCGCCGAGCTCCAGCTGCGCCCCCTTCAGGCTCAGCGCCGGCGTCGTCACGCGGTACCCCTGCTGCGTGAACTCGGCGCGGCACTCGTCGAGCTCGGGCCGGGCGAGCTCGGGCAGCCCGAGCACGGCCGCCAGCAGCGCGAGCGAGCGGCTGTCGCTCACGCGGCAGCCGGAGATGGAGCCCTCGCCCCGGCCGACGAGGGTGGCGAGCCCGCCGCTGCCCTCGAAGCGCGCCGTGGCGCGCAGCGTGCCGTCCACCGTCTGCCGGGCGCCGGCCTCGGCGAGCAGCGTCTTCACCCGCGCCTTCGCGACCTCGACCCGCGCCGTGTAGCGAAAGCCGGGCAGGAAGCGGACGCCGATCTCGCCCGTCACCTCGCCCCCGCCGAGCTTCGCGCGCACGGGGGCCAGCGCCAGCGCCTGCTTCGTCAGTTTCAGCGGCGACTCGAGGTCGCGCAGGAACAGGCTCTGCCCGAGCGTCAGGGCGTGCGCGGCGGCGTTGCCCGTTCCGGTCGCCACGCCGTCCTCGATCTCGAAAGCGCTCTTCAGCCGGGCTCCCTCGACGCCGAACAGGCGCTGCCGGGCCGGGTCGGTCATCGTGATCGTGGCGTCCTCGAGGGCGAGCCGCGACAGCACGATCCGCAGCGGCAGGGCCGCCGGGGCGGCCGTGGCTGGGCTCGCGGCGGCGTCACGGCCGCCGAGCCGCTCGTAGTTGAACGTCCCGCGCGCGTCCATCGCCAGCGCCAGCACGGGCGTTTAGAGCCGGACCTCGGCGATCTCCAGTCGTCCGGCCAGGAGCGGCCGCAGCCGGTAGCGCAGGACGAAGGCCTGCGCCGTGAGCAGGTCGCCCGGGAACGGCCCCGGGTTGGCGACGGCGATCCCGCGCAGCTTCACGCCCGAAAGGAGGGACACGTCCATGCGCTCCACGCGCACGTTCGTTCCCGCGGTCCGGCTCGCCCGTTCGAGCAGGGCCGCGCGAAACTGCGGTGTGTCGAACGAGCGCACCAGCCAGGCGAGGTAACCCGCGGCCGCCAGGAGGACGAGGGCGGCGAGTGCGAGGCCGCCGAGCAGGACCTTCTTCATGACCGTGATTATCCCCGCGGGCGGATCGGGCGCGGCCGCTAGGAAACCCGGTCGAGGCGGGCGAGCGCCCACAGCGCGTGCTCGCGCACCACCGGGTCCTCGTCGGCCGCGAGCCTCTCGAGCAGCGGCCGCCGGTTGGCGTCGCCCGTGTTGCCCAGCGCCACGGCCACGTTGCGCAGGAGGCCCCGCCGCTTCGCCCGCTTGAGGGGGCTCCCGCGGAAGCGCTCGCGAAACGCCGCCTCGTCGAGCGCCGCGAGCTCCCCGAGGTCCGGCGCGAGGGCGCCCGGCCTCGGCTCGAACGGCGCGCCGGCGTGCCGGCGCCGCCTGCGGTTCCACGGGCAGACGTCCTGGCAGATGTCGCAGCCGAACACGTGCCGGCCGACGCCCTCGCGCTGCCCCGCCGGGATCGCCCCCTTCAGCTCGATCGTCAGGTAGCTGATGCAGCGCGTCGCGTCGAGCTCGTACGGCGCGACGAGCGCCCCGGTGGGGCAGGCCTCGAGGCAGGCGGTGCAGCTACCGCACATGTCGGCGCGCGGCGCGTCCGGCTCGAGTTCGAGCGAGGTCACGATCTCCCCGAGGAAGAACCACGAGCCGTGCTCGGGGTGCAGCAGGCAGGTGTTCTTGCCCCACGCCCCGAGGCCGGCGGCCGCGGCCCAGGCCCGCTCGACGAGCGGGCCCGTGTCCACGTAGGCGCGCCACTCGCAGGGGCCGGCCTCGTCCGCCAGGCGCTCGCCCAGCCGCAGCAGCAACGCCTTCATCACGTCGTGGTAGTCGTCACCCCAGGCGTAGCGAGCGATCCAGCCGCGCTCGACGGGCGTGGCGGTCGAGTAGGGGTGCGCCGTGTCGTACTGCAGCCCGACCGCCAGCACGGAGCGCGCCCAGGGGAAGGCCACGCGCAGGTCGCTGCGCTTCGCGGCCTGCGTGGCGAGGTAGGCCATCTCGCCGGCGTGCCCGCGCGCCAGCCACTCGGCGAAGAAGCCGAGCTCGCGAGGCGCGTCCGCGGTCGCGATCCCGGCCAGCTCGAAGCCCGCCTCGTGGGCCAGCGTCTTCGCGCGTGACGAGAGCCCGGGCGCGGCCACGCCGCTCAGGCGCGGACCGGGAAGCGCCGCAGGCCCGCCCGCAGGTAGAAGCGGCCGTCCTCGTCCTGCTCGACGTGGGCGAGGAAGGTCTGGTGCGCCCCGCGCGAGAGCAGGGCGCGCGCGCAGCCACCCCGCACCAGGCACTCCACTCGGCCCGTCGCCTCGTCCGCGGCGAGCGAGTCGTCGGTGACGCGCTCGCTGCTGCCGTCGTCGAGCAGCACCCGCGCCTCGCCCCTGTCGCGGTCGATCTCGAGCGCGGTCACGGCGAAGGCCGGCCCCTCGACGGCCACCGGCAGGCGCTGCGCCCCGTCCACCAGGAAGGCGCCGTGCTCCTCGAACACGAGTCGTGCCTTGAGGAAGCGCAACGACGGCTCGTGGACGATCGCGAACTCGCCGACGTGCCAGGCGCCGTCGGGGAGCACACGAACTCCCTCCGGCGTCGAGAAACGAGGGGACATTGGAGCCAGTATAGCGAGGCCTCGCCCAGCGTCCAGCGGTCGCCAGGAGCCGCGGCCGACTACTCGGCCGGGCCGCCCGTGATCGACAGGCCGCACTCGGGGCACTCTTCGATACCCTGGCGCGTCTCCGCGCCGCAGGCCGGGCAGCGCACGTAGCCCCGGCCCTCCTCGAACTGCGAGGCGACCGCGTGCGCCTCCTCGCCCGCCTCGGGCGCCACCAGCGGGGCGAGCGCGCGCAGCGCGGCCTCGACGTCCGCCTCGCGCACGAGCAGCGAGTAGCTCGCCTGGCGCGTCTCCTCCTGCGCGGGCTGCTCCAGGAAGTGGAAGGAGATGCCCGCCACGCGCAGCTCGTCCGCCAGCTCGACGAGGTCCGCCGCACGCGGGCTCACGAACACCGGCCGGTGTCCCGAGAGGTCCGGCCCGGCGGGTGCGGCCGGCGCCGTCGGGGCCTCGCCGTCCTCAGCCTCGCCCGCCTCGTCCTCGTAACGGTCCT
>JBGASI010000004.1:0-27994 GCA_044229815.1 Vicinamibacteria bacterium
GCGCATAGCGGTTGTTGAGGTGCTCGAGCGCGCGGTAGGCGGCGGCCGGCGAGGCCGACCACTCCAGCACCTTCTTGCCCCACAGCATCCGCAGGTAGTTGTGCATCGTGCCCGTCGCCACCAGCTCGCGCTGGGCGGCGTTCCAGAGCGGATCGTGCGTCCGGCCCTCCTCGAGCTCCTCGGTGGAGTAGACGCTGGCGCGCGCGTCCCCGGCGTGCGTCCCGAGCGTCTGCAGGGCCCAGGCCGGCAGGGCGGTCTCGAGGCTCGCGGCGTCCGTCCGCCGGGCGCGGTGCCAGTGGAAGCCCACGTCGCGCCAGGTCAGCGCCTCGTCGAGGAACGCGTTGACGTCGGCGTCGTCCGTGAAGAAGCCCTCGCGCCGGCCGCGGTTGTGGACCCGCAGCTCATCCGGCGTCCAGGCCCCGGTCGAGCGCAGGACGACCTCCACCACCTCCTCGATCGAGAGCTGGCCGAAGTGCAGGTAGGGCGAGAGGCCGCTCGCGTGGCCCTCGTCCGGCGCGCTCGGCACGGAGCGCCCCTCGGCGTAGCCCTTCAGGCGTCCACGCACGAACCCCCGCAGGCGCGCCCGCCCGGCCAGCGTGCCGCCGGGCGTCCCCGCCACTGCTGGCACGCTCCGGTCGAGCGGGAGTCCCGCGACGAAGGCCGCCACGTTGCCGGCCTGCCAGGTGTCGAACGGCGCGGCGACGTGCCGGGCGGCCGGAGCGGGGACGCGCGGCCGGGCCGCCGCCCGGTGCGGCCACGCCTCGGCGAAGGCCTTGTGGATCCGCGGTCGCAGGTGCGCGGCCGCGGAGACCGCCGCCCCGAGCAGCGACAGCGGAACCACCGAGTTCGAGTCGACGGCGAACACGGCGACGTCCGTCCGCCGGGCGAGCGCCTCGGCTTGCGCCGGGACGATGAAGCAGGGGAAGTCGTCGGTGACGACGAGGCAGGCGCGCTGCGCCAGCCGCTGCAGCAGCCCGCGGCCCTCGCCCTTGTGCGTCTCGACGAACGGCCAGTAGTTGATCCCGAGCGCGGCCGCCCGCCGGGCGCTGGCCTGCATGCCCTGCAGCACGAAGGCGTGTAGCCGCCGGCTGGCCCACGGGTAGTCGATGCGCAGCCCCTCGTAGACCACCAGCGGCCGGCCGAGCTCGCCGGCGCACTTGAGGGCGTAGTCCAGGGCGTGGTTGCGCTCGAGCCGGCGATAGGCCTGGATCCAGTACAGGACGTACTCGCCCCCCTCCCGCAGGGGCCGGTCGTTCAGCCGTCGCAGCCGAGCCTGGTTGTAGCCCACGCCGCTGATCTTAACGTTGTACGATTGGTCTCCGCCCCGCGGATCAGATGCCCACGCGCGTCGCGCTCGCCCTCCTGCTCGTCGTCGTCCTGTCCCCCGCGTGCGCCACGCACCGCGAGCCGCCGCCTCCTCCTCCGCCGCCCCGCGGCGAGCCCCTGCCGCCCGAGCCCCCGCCGCCGCCGAGACAGGAAGAGGAGCCGCTCGCCGTCCACGAAGTGCAGGAGCCGATCGTGGTCGCGGCCTGGGCCGAGCCGCGCCTGCTGCCGCCCGGCGGCGGGCAGGCGCAGATCATGATCCGCGTCCAGAAGCGGGGCGGTCGCCGTTTCCCCGGCGTCGAGGTGCGCCTGCGCACGACGGAGGGCAGCCTCTACTCCGCGGGCAAGGTGCTCGTCACCGATGCCCAGGGCATGACTCGCGACCGGCTCACCACCCGCAAGGACGCCACCATCACGCTCAACGCCGGCGGCACCCGCTATCGCTTCCAGGTCAGCCTCGCGCCACAGCCCTGAAGGAAGGCCCCGCATGCGCCCGCCCGATCCCTCCGTCGTCTTCGACCTGCGGCAACTGCTCGCCCCCGAGCGCGTCCTCACGCGCCCGATCGACCGGCTCGGCCGCTCGGCCGACGCCTCGATCTACCGGCTGATCCCGGAGGCGATCGTGCGCCCGCGCGACGTGGACGAGCTGCGCGCCCTCTTCGAGTGGGCCCGCCGGCGGCGGCGGCACATGACGTTCCGAGCCGCGGGCACATCACTGTCCGGCCAGGCCGTCTCGGACGACGTCCTGGTCGAGATCACGCCCTTCTTCCGGCGCGCGAGCGTGCTCGACGACGGCGCGCGCATCCGCACCCAGCCCGGGGTCGTCGGCGGCCACCTCAACCGGCTGCTCGCCCCGCACGGCACGCGGATCGGCCCCGACCCGGCCTCGATCGACGCCGCGACGATCGGCGGCATCCTCGCCAACAACTCCTCCGGCATGTGCTGCGGCGTCGCGCAGAACAGCTACCACACGCTCGACGCGGTCGAGATCCTGCTGGCCGACGGGACGCTGGTCGACACGGCCCAGCCCGACGCGGACGCGCAACTGCGCCGCGCGCGCCCGGACCTCCACGCGGAGCTCGCGGCCCTGCGCGACGACATCCGCCGCGACCAGGCGCTCGCGGCGCGCGTGCGCCGGAAGTTCGAGACCAAGAACACCAGCGGCTACAGCCTCAACGCTTTCCTCGACCGCGAGCAGCCGGTCGACATCCTGGCCCGCCTGATGGTCGGCTCGGAGGGCACCCTCGGCTTCCTCGCGGAGGCCACGTTGCGCACCGTGCCCGAGGCGCCCTGGCGCGCCACGGCGCTCGTCTTCTTCGCCCGGCTCGAGGACGCCGGCGCCGCGGTTGCGCCGCTGGCCACGGCCGGCGCGGACGCGCTCGAGATCCTCGACTCCGCCGCGCTGCGCTCGATCGCCGTCGACCACCCGCTGCCGTTCGAGGTCGAGCGCGCGCACGCGGCGCTGCTCGTCGAGTTGCGGCGCATGGACGAGCCCGCGCTCGCCGAGGCCGTCGCCACCGCCACCGCGATCGTCGGCCGCTACTGCCTGATCGAGCCCGCTCGCTTCACCACGGGCGAGGCCGAGCGCGCCGCGCTGTGGCACCTGCGCAAGGGCCTCGCCGCCCGCACGGGCGCCATGCGCCCGACGGGGACGGCCTTCCTGACCGAGGACGTGGCCGTGCCGGTGGACCGGCTGGCCGAGGCGATCCTCGACTGCCAGCGGCTGTTCGAGCGCCACGGCGTGCCCGACACCGTGGTCTTCGGCCACGCCAAGGACGGCAACCTGCACTTCGTGCTGGCGGAGGACGTGCGCAGCCCCGAGGCCGTCCACCGCTACGACGCCTTCCTGCGCGGCCTCGTCGACCTCGTCGTCCACAAGTACGACGGCGCGATCAAGGCCGAGCACGGCTCGGGTCGGAACATGGCCCCGTTCGTCCGCACGGAGTGGGGCGACGCGGCCTACGAGGCCATGCAGCGGGTGAAGCGGATGCTCGACCCCGACGGCATCCTCAACCCGGGCGTCGTGCTCAGCGACGATCCGCTGGCCCACCTGCGCAGCCTGAAGCCCTGCCCGACCATTTCGCCGCTGGCCGACCGCTGTACGGAGTGCGGCTTCTGCGAGCCGCGCTGTCCCTCGCGCGACCTCACGCTCACGCCCCGCCAGCGCATCGTGGTGACGCGCGAGATCGCGCGCCTGCGCGTCTCGGCGCTCGCCGACGAGCGCGACACGGCCGACGCGCTCGCGGCGGACTTCGCCTACGACGGCGTCACCACCTGCGCCGGCGACTCGATGTGCCAGGCCGCCTGCCCCGTGAAGATCGACACCGGCGCGCTCGTCAAGGAGCTCAAGGCCAGCCTGCACTCGCCGGCGGAGCGCGAGTTCGCGCTCTCGGCTGCCGGGGCCTTCTCGGCGGTGGCGGCCGGGGCGCGGCTCGGCCTGCGCACGGCGGCTGCGCTGCGCGCCCTTCCGCTCGGCGCCCGGGTGGTCGAGGCGGCCAGCGTCCTGTTGCACGCGGCCGCGCCGACGCTCGTGCCCGAACTGCCGCCGCAGCTGGCGCTGCCGGGCGCCGCGCCGGCGTTGCCCACGCTGCCGGCCGCCCTGGGCGAGCGCGCCGTCGTCTACTTCCCGAGCTGCCTGACCCGCATCTTCGGCCCGCTGCCGGGCGAGGACCTCGTCCCGCCGGCGCGCGCGATGCAGGACGTGCTGCGTTGGGCCGGCCTCGAGCCGCGGCTGCCGGATGGCATCGATGGGCTGTGCTGCGGGATGGCCTTTGCCAGCAAAGGCTTCCCCGAGGCCGCCCGCGCCGCGGCCACGCGCACGGCCGAGGCGCTGTGGCGCGCCGCGGATGGCGGCCGCCTGGTCGTCGTCACCGACGCCTCTCCCTGCGCGGGGACGCTCGGCGATCTCGTGGCGAGCGTGCTGCGCGAGCAGGGGCGCGCCCTGCGCACGCTCGACTTCCCGTCTTTCTGGGCTCGCGAGGTCCTGCCCGCCGTGGGCGAGGCGCCACGCCGCACGGGCCTGGCGATCCTGCACCCGACCTGCACGCTGGTGAAGTCGGGCGGGGCCGGCGACCTCGTGGCCGTGGCGCGCGCGCACGCCGAGCGCCTCGAGGTCCCGCGCTTCGCCGAGTGCTGCGGCTTCGCCGGCGACCGCGGCTTCCTGGTCCCGGAGCTGACGGCGAGCGCGACGGCGATCGAGGCCGCCGAGATCCGCCGCATCCTCGAGCGCGAGCCGGCCGCGGGCTGCTACTCCACCTGCCGCACCTGCGAGCTCGGGATGGGCCGCGCGGTGGGGCGGCCGTTCCGCTCGCTGCTGCACCTCGTGCACGAGGCCGTCGCGGGTGCTTGACGGGCTGCTCGACGGCCTCGCCGCGCTGCCGCTCGTCCCGACCTACCTGCTGCTGATGGCGCTCTCGGCGCTCGAGAACGTCTTTCCGCCGGTCCCGGCGGACACGGCGGTCGCGCTCGGCGCGTTTCTGGCGCGGCGGGGCGAGGTCGCGGTCGTGCCGCTCGTGGCGCTGTGCTGGGCGGCCAACATCGGCTCCGCGGCCGCCACCTACTGGGTCGCCCGGCGTCACGGCCGGGCCTTCTTCGCCGAGGGCTGGGGGCGCAAGCTGCTCCCGCCCTCCGCCTTCTCGGCCCTCGAACGGGCCTACGCGCGCTGGGGCGTCGCGGCCGTCTTCGCCAGCCGCTTCCTGCCCGGCCTGCGCGCGGCGGTCACGCCCTTCGCCGGGGTTGCGGGCCTGTCCCCCGCGCGCGCCCTGTTGCCCGCCGCCGCCGCCTCGGCCCTGTGGTACGCGTTTCTCGGGACCGCGGGCTACTCGCTCGCGGCCAACTGGGAGGCGGCTCGAGCGCTCATCACCGACGCCAACCGCGTGCTCGGCCTCGTCGCCGTCATCGCGGTGTTGGCGCTCGCCGCCTGGCTGTGGCGGCGCTCGCGGCGGGCGGCCTGAGGCTCAAACCCGAGGCTTGAGCGCGCCGACAGCCGTGCGGATCCGCTCCTGCGTGCCCTCGGAGAACCAGCCGTCGAGCCAGGCCGGCAGCCGCGCGGCCTCGTGGGCCATCATCTCGGCCAGCACGTCCTCGCGCAGCCAGGCCTTGGTGGTGGCGAAGGCGCGTGGGTCCTTGGCGGCGAGCTCCTCGAGCCGCGCCAGGCAGGTCGCCTCGAAGCCCTCGGCCTCGGCCAGCTCGTGCGCGAGGCCCGCCGCGAGCGCCTCCTCGTCCGTGAAGTTGCGCCCGAAGAGGGCGATGCGCCCGAGCGCGGGCGGCGCGACGGTCGCGCGCAGCAGCCGGGTGACCGACCACGGCAGCGGCACTCCGACCTTCACCTCGTTCAGGCCGATCGCGGCGCCGCGCTTGAGGACCCGGTGGTCCGCGGTCAGCGCGAGGATGCAGCCGCCGGCCACCGCCGCCCCGCCGACCGCCGCCACCACCGGCTTGGCGAGCCCGTAGAGCGCCCAGACGCAGACCGCGAAGGCGCCCATGAAGCGCTCGAGCGACGGGCGGTCGTAGTCGGCGAGCGCAACGAGGTCGAGCCCGGGGCAGAACAGCTTCGGGTGGGCCGAGGCGAGCAGCACGCCGCGCACGTCGCCGTCGCGCGCCAGCTCGGCCGCCGCCTGGGCCAGCTCTACGGCGAGCGGCTCGTCGATCGCGTTGCCGCGCCCCTTGTCCAGGCGCAGGACGCCCAGCGGGCCCTGCCTCTCGATGCGCACGCCGCTCACCGGCTCCTCCCTGCAACCCCCATCGGGACCTCCGTGTGCCGAGTATACGGGGCCGTCCGCCCGCCCGAGGCGCGTGCCTATAATCGAGACGGGGTTCCCGCGATGGCGTCCTCGATCCGGACCCTCGCGCAGCGCCTCGCCGGGCACACGCGCGAGGGCGAGCTCCACGAGCGTCTCGCCGACGAGCGCGTCCGTTGCTTCGCCTGCGGTCACCGCTGCCTGATCCCGCCGGGCCGCGAGGGCGTCTGCCGGGTGCGCTTCAACGAGCGGGGCGTGCTGCGCGTGCCCTTCGGCTACGTGGCCGCGCTGCAGCTCGACCCGGTCGAGAAGAAGCCCTTCTTCCACGCGCTGCCGGGCGCCCGCGCGCTGTCCTTCGGCATGCCCGGCTGCGACTACCACTGCGCCTACTGTCAGAACTGGCTCAGCTCGCAGGCGCTGCGCGACCCCGGCGCCGGCGCGAGCGTGCAGGAGGTCACGCCCGAGGCGCTCGTGCGCACGGCGCTCTCGAGCGGGGCGCGCATCCTCACCTCGACCTACAACGAGCCGCTCATCACGAGCGAGTGGGCGGCGGCGATCTTCCGGGCCGGCCGCGCGCAGGGCCTTCTGTGCTCGTACGTCTCGAACGGCAACGCGACCGGGGAGGTGCTCGACTACCTGCGCCCGCTCGTCTCGCTCTACAAGGTCGACCTCAAGTCCTTCCGCGAGCGCACCTACCGCGGCTTCGGCGGGACGCTCGAGCGCGTGCTGTGGACGATCTCCGCGCTCGTCGCGCGCGGCATCTGGGTCGAGGTGGTGACGCTCGTGGTGCCCGGCCTCAACGACTCGCCAGAGGAGCTGCGCGAGATGGCCCGCTTCCTCGTCTCCGTCTCGCCGGACATCCCCTGGCACGTGACGGCCTTCCACCCGGACTACCGCATGAACGACCGCGAGGCGACGCCGCTGCGCTCCGTGCTGCGCGCCGCCGAGACCGGGCGCGCCGAGGGGCTGCGCTTCGTCTACGCCGGCAACCTGCGAGGCTCCGCGCCCGGCTGGGAGGACACCCGCTGCCCGGGCTGCGACGCCCTGCTCGTGGAGCGCCGGGGCTTCCAGGTCCTGGGCAACGCGCTGCTGCCGGGCGGCGCCTGCCCGTCCTGCCGCCGCGCGATTCCCGGCGTCTGGGACTGATCCCGAAGACACGAAAGGCCCCGCACCCCGGGGGGGAGCGAGGCCTCTCGCGAGCGGAGCCCGGGTCTAGCCCTTGATCCGCGCGAGCGCGGCGCGCAGCGCCTTGCGGTAGTCGCCGTCCTTCATCTGGTTGTTGAGCTGCTCCGGCGTGGCGTCGAACGGCGCCTCGTACTGACCCTGGCGCAGCACGCCCTCCATGTTCGGCACGGCCTTGCGGGCCGCGGATCCGAGCGAGCCGAGGGCGTTCGAGGCCGCGATGCGCACGTCGTAGTCCGGGTCGGCCTGCATCAGGTAGATGAGCAGGTCCACCGAGTCGCCGCCGGCGACGCGGGCCAGCTCGCCGGCCGCGCGGGCGCGCGTCGCCGCGCTCTTCGAGCGGGCCGCGGCGTTCAGCTGCTGCAGCTTGCGGTTCTGCTCCTCGTACTCCTGCTGGGCCTTCTGGGCCTGCTCCATCTGTTCGGCCGAGACCATCCCGCCGGTGGCGATCGCCTTCTCGAGCTCGGCAATCTTGTCCTTGAGCTGCGTCACGTTGCGGCCGGCCGCAGCCGCCTTGTCCGCGAAGGACTTGGCCTGCGGGATGTCCTGCGCGGAGCCCGCCTTGACGCTCTTGAAGTAGTAGCCCCAGGCGATGCCGAGCGAGGCGTCGGCGGCGGCCTCCTTCGAGTCGATCTGGATCGCCTTGTTGTAGGCCTCGATCGCCTTGTCATAGTCCTTCGTGTACGAGTAGGCCCAGCCGAGGCCGAGCGCCGCCTGTTCCTGCTTGGGATCGAAGGCGAGGCCCTTCTGATAGGCGGCGATCGACTCCTGCGGCTTGTTGAGGTTGCGGTAGATCCAGCCCAGGTTCGTCCAGCCGGCCGCGTCCTTGTAGCCGGGCGTGCTCGTCACCTTGAGCAGCTCGGCGAGGCCGCCCTCGAGGTCGCCCGCCTGGCCGAGGATGAGGCCGAGCGTGCTGCGGTAGTTCGCGTTCTGCGGCGCCAGCTCGACCGCCTTCTTGTAGGCGTCGGCGGCGTTGTCGTAGCGCCGTGCGGCGTGGTAGGCGCGGCCGACGAGCGCCCACGCGTCCGGGTTGCCGGGCAGTCCCTTCGTCGCCTTCTCGAGGTAGCCGAGCGCCTGGCCGTAGTCGCCCTTGCGCGCGAGGTTCTCGCCGATCAGCAGCGACAGCTCGGGGCTCGGCGCCGAGGCCTCGGCCTTCTTCGCTTCCTCGAGGGCCGCGTCGCGGTTGCCGCGGTTGAGCTCGGCCTGGATCAGCGCGAGCCGCGCGGCCGCGTAAGCCGGATCCGAGGCGAGCGCCTTGCGGTAGACGTTGGCGGCCTGCTCGAGCTGGCCGTTCGTCTCGAAGATCTTGCCGACGGCGGTCTGGACGTGGGGGTTGTCGAGGTCGAGGAAGGCGCCCTGCTGCGCCTGGGCGATCGCCTCGCTCCAGTTCTTCTGCGGCTCGGCCGCGACGAGCGCCAGGCCATACATCGCGAAGCCCTCGCCGAACTTGTCGTCGACCTCGGTCGCGCGCTTGCCGGCGGCCACCGCCTCGGCCGCGCGGTTCGTGCGGATGAGAGCGAGCGCGAGGCGCGACTGAGCGAGCGCCGATTTCGGGTCGAGCTCCGTGGCCTTGCGCGCGGCGGCCTCGGCCTCGACGTTCTTGCCGAGCGCGACCAGGGCCTCGGCGCGCGCGACGTGCGCGAGCGCGCTCGTGGCGCCGGCCGCGACGGCCTTGTCGGCGCTCGCGAGCGCGCCGGGTCCGTCGCCGCTGCGCACCTGCGCGCGGGCGAGGACGGCCAGCGCCGCCGGCGTCTGGCCCGCCTCGACGGCCTGCTTCGCCAGCGCGAGGGCGTCCGTGGCCTTGCCCTTGCGCAGCGTGAAGTTCGCGACGGCCGCCAGCACGTCGGCGCGGTCGCCGCCGGAGGCCGAAGCCTTGGCCGCGTCGTAGGCCGCCGCCGCGGCGTCGAGGTTGCCGATGCGCTCCTGCATGCGGGCGAGCGCAATTTGTCCCGCCGCGCCCGCTTCGCCGGCGGCCTTGGTGAGCGTCTTCACGGCGTCGTCGGGTTTGCCCTTCGTCAGCTGCTCGTCGGCCTTGGCGATCGCCTGCTCGAGCTTCGACTGCTGTGCGAGGGCCGGGGCCGCGAGAGCGCACACGGCGAGGACTGCGGCGAGGCTTCTCTTCATGGACGTGGCTCCGTCTTCGAGTAGGTGAACGTCCGACGCTCCAACCAGCGGGGCGCCATTATAGCCCGATAGCCTGCTCCCGACCTCGATTTGGCTCGCCTCTGACCTCATGACACCGGCGCGGCGCGCGCCGTTCCCCGGGCGCTCGACGGGAGGGCTCCCGCGCGCCCGAGACCATCGTCCGCCCCGCGCAAAAACCGCTCGTCGTGGTGCCGTTCCGGTCGTTGCCGGCAAAAATTTCCGCAAGCTGACGAACGGCCCAGCCCCTCCTCTGAGGCTCACCAGTGGCGGTAAGTTCATTGTCTTGAATGAATACCGTCTCGTGGCTCTCGAGGCGCCCTGTCAGGCACACCGCTTGCAGAGGTGACGATCGCTGAACCATGCGCTTTCCTGATGGCTCATCCAACCTCTACATGAATCCCGTCTAGACCACCCTACCCCCCCAATGAGGGGATCATCCTCCTGGTTCCGGGGCACCCAAGGGTGCCCCGGAGCTGTCTTGGGGGGTCGCTACACGGAGCGGGCTTCGAGCGCAGCCGCCACGGCTGCCCGCGCGTCCACGACACCCCACCCCTGGCGGTCGACGTCGACGTGGGGCAGCCGCCTCGCCGTCCCCACGATGAGCCGCTTGAGCTGGAGCGGCGAGAGTCCCGGGTTCGCCTCGAGCATCTGCGCCGCGAGCGAGGACACGATGGGAGCCGCGAAGCTCGTGCCGTCCACGTGCTTGTAAGCACCCGAGATCACGTTGTTGTCGCGCAGCTTCGCCCCGACCAGTTGCCGCAGCAGATGCGGTGCGAGGTCGGCCGCCGCGTCGAGGTCCGGGTCCACGCCTCGTTCCCGGACGAGCGCGCCCGCGAGGTCGTCGTCACCCGCGGCGGCCAGCCGGGCGAGCAGCGCTGCCTGCTCGGCCGTCGGCGTGCCCGGCAGGATCGGCGCGGCGACGTAGATGCCGGGGGCGATCACCTCCGGTTTCTGGAGGCCGTCGACGGTCGGCCCATAGCTCGAGTGGTAGATGTCGTAGCCCGAGAAGGGCAGGCGGTTCTTGTCGTCGAGGCCCCCGACCGTGAGCACCGACGGCGCCGAGCCCGGCGGCAGCACGGGGTGGCCGGGTTTGTGCCCGAGGTTGCCCGCGGCCGCCACCACGAGCAGGCCCGCGCGCGTGGCGGCCTCGGCCGCCCGCGACAGGCCGTCCTCCAGGTAGCTCGCCTCGTAGTCTCCGCCGCAGCTGATGTTCACCACGCGGATGCCGAAGCGGTGGCGGTGGCGCACCACCCAATCGAGGCCCCGCCGGATGTCGTCGTGGCGGATCCGGCGCGCGGTGCCGACCTTCACCAGCACCGTCTGCGCGGCCGAGGCGAGGCCGCGGTACAGGCCGCCGGAGAGCCAGCCGTTCCCGCAGGCCACGACCGAGGTCATCATCCCGTGCCAGCTCGACTCGTCCGGCTGCTCGAGCGCCCCGCGCCGCGCGCGCGGGTCCGTGACGTCGTGGTAGTGGCGGATGCGATCGAGCGGCCGCACCAGGTCGGGGTGGGCGTAGAAGCCCGAGTCCAGGAACGCGATGGTGACCCCGTGGCCCGCCGGACCCTCGGCCGCCCGCAGCCGCACCGGTGTCGGCAGGATCGGCGCGGCCCCGCGCGCAAAGGCCGGGTGGTGCGCCCGGGCCTCGGCGAAGGCCTGCACGAAGCCGGCGGCGCAGGCCTCGCACAGCCCGGCCTCGGGCCGCCACCAGGGGTTGTTGGCGAGCACGAGCAGCAGGCTCTCGGCCTCGAGCGTCGCCGCCTGCGGCGCGCCCCCGGGCCCCATGTCGCTGCGGCAGAACGGGCACTCGCCCGCGCCGGTCCGCGGAAGGGACATCAGTCCCCGTCGCGCGTCGCGAGCGCCGTCTCCGGCCGGATGAAGGTGAGCGCGGCGGCGTCGCGGTGGATCCTCTCGACCGTGTCGACGCCGAGCAGGCCGGCGAGCCGGACCGACTCCTCGAGGGCGCTCGTGCGCGACACCGTGCTGTTGTCGCAGCAGATGGCCACCGGCACCCCGGCCTCGAGGAAGGCGTGCACCGGGTGGCGCTCGTCGCGCCGGACGGCGCCCGTGTGGTAGTTGCTCGAGAGGCAGACCTCCACGGCCACCTTGTCCCGCGCCAGGCGCTTGAGCAGCTCGGGGTCGCGCGCGGCGGAGCAGCCGTGGCCGATCCGGGTCACGCCGAGCTCGTCGACCGCCTGCCAGACGAAGTCGACCGGGCCGTCCTCGCCGGCGTGCGCGGTGAGCCCGAGGCGGCCGAGCCGGGCGATCTCGTAGGCGCTGCGGAACAGCCGCGGCGGGTTGCCGCGCTCGGGGCCCGCGATGTCGAAGCCGACGACCCCGGTCCGCTCGTGCAGGTGCTGCGCCTCCGCGAGCGACTGGCGGGCCAGGATCTTGGCGATGTGCGGCCCGTGCTGGCGCATCGCGATCACGATCAGCCCCAGCTTCATCCTCGGGTGGCGCTTGCGCGCGTGGTTCATGCCGGAGAGCGCGGCGCGGATCGACTGGCGCGGCGTCAGCCCGGCGTAGGTGTGGATCAGCGGGGCATAGCGCAGCTCGAGCGTCTCGACGCCGCAGCCCGCCGCCTCGAGGCAGATCGCCTCGACCACCCTGGAGACGTTCTCGTAGAACTGCGTCACCCAGAGCGGGTAGTGCATCTTGTCGAGGTAGGCGAGCAGCGTGCCTTCCTCGCCTGCCTGGATCTCGAGGTGCTGCCGCATCGCCTCGAGCGAGTCGGCCGGGTTGAGGCGGTAGTGCCGCATCAGCTCCCAGGTCACCTCGGGGGGGATCGAGCCGTCCACGTGCTGGTGCAGCTCCACCTTCGCCACCCGCCGCAGGCGCTCGAGCGCCTCTTCCCCGAGCTCCTGCTGGACGTGGACGAGGGCGGTCTCTGGACTCACGCACGAAACTTAGCACGCCGCAAGTCACGGCCGCCACGGCGGGGGGCTTTCCCCGCCGCGGGGAAAATGGCAGCATTGGGGGCCTTCGAGCCTGCTGTGTGAGCGATCCACTCCATCCGGCCTTCGACCCTTGGTTCCGCGCCCAGCACCCCGACGTCCCTCTCCACGGGGCGCACGCCGTGCTGTCGCTCGCCGCCGACGGCGCGACGCTGCCCTTCATCACGCGCTATCGCAAGGACCAGACCGGCAACCTCGACGAGACGGCCGTGCGCCGGACGCTCGAGGCGCATGCGCTGTTCGAGCGCATCGTCTCCCGCCAGGCGATCATCGTCGAGTCGATCGAGCGGCACGCGACGCTGGCGCCCGAGCTGCGGGAGCGCATCCTCGCCACCTTCGACCTCGACGCGCTCGAGGACCTGTACCACCCGTACCGCCAGCAGAAGAAGAACCGGGCCAAGGACGCGCGCGAGGCCGGCCTCGCCCCGCTGGCCGACTGGATCTGGGACTGCGGGCACGGGACCGAGACGCCGCAGGAGGGCCAGACCCTCGAGCTGTGGGCCTTCACCTTCCGCAACGAGGAGAAGGGCATCACCGAGGCGAAGCAGGCGATCGAGGGCGCGCGCGACATCCTGGTGGAGCGCCTGGCCGGTGACCCCGAGCTGCGCGCGCAGGTGCGCCGGGCCTACTTCGAGGCGGGCATCCTGCGCGCGACGAAGGCCGAGAAGGCGAAGCCGCACTCGAAGTTCGAGGCGTACTTCGCCTTCGAGGAGAAGGTCTCGTCCCTGCGCGAGGCGGCGAGCTCCCACCGCTACCTCGCCGTGCGGCGGGGCCAGTCCGAGGGCGAGTTGCAGGTCGCGGTGGGCGGCCCCGCGGGGGATGCCGACTGGGAGGCGCGCTTCGTCGCCGCCTTCGAGGCGCAGGCGTGCAGCGTGCCCGACTCGCCCGGGGCGGAGGTGCTGCGCCACGCCGGCCGCATCGCGTTCAAGAACAACGTGCGCACCTCGATCGAGAACGAGGTGCACCGCGTCCTGAAGGACGCCGCCGATGCCGCCGCCGCGCACGTGTTCGCCGAGAACGTGCGCAGGCTGCTGCTCGAGCCCCCTCTCGGCCCCAAGCCGGTGCTGGGCGTCGACCCCGGCATCCGCACCGGCTGCAAGCTCGCCAGCGTCGACGCGGCGGGCGCCTTCAAGGCGAACGAGGTCGTGCACCTGCAGACGGACGAGCAGAAGGCCGTCGCCGCCGAGGCGATCGTACGGCTGGCCCGCGAGGGCCAGGCAGCCGCGGTGGCCGTGGGCAACGGCACCGGCTCGCGCGAGGCCGAGGTCTTCACCCGCCGCGCCCTGCGCGAGGCCGGCATCGAGACCCCGGTCGTGCTCGTCAGCGAGGCCGGGGCCAGCGTCTACAGCACGAGCGACCTGGCGCGCGCCGAGTTCCCCGAGCTCGACCCGACCGTGCGCAGCGCCGTCTCGATCGCGCGCCGGCTGCAGGACCCGCTGGCGGAGCTGGTGAAGGTGGAGCCGCGCTCGCTCGGGGTCGGCCAGTACCAGCACGACGTCGCGCACGCCGCCCTGCAGAGGGCCCTCGACGCCGTGGTCGAGGACGCTGTCAACAGCGTGGGCGTCGACCTCAACACCGCCTCGGCCCACCTGCTTGCCCGCATCGCCGGCATCGGCCCCTCGCTCGCCGGCGCGATCGTCCAGCACCGTGAGGCGCAGGGGCTGTTCCGCTCGCGCCGGCAGCTGCTCGACGTGGCTCGTCTTGGACCGAAGGCCTTCGAGCAGGCGGCCGGCTTCCTGCGCGTCGCGAACGCGGAGCACCCGCTCGACGGCACGGCCGTCCACCCCGAGCGCTACGCCGTGCTCGAGGCGCTCGCCGCCCGCCTCGGCAAGAACGTCGGGGAGCTGATGGGCCCGGGGGCCCAGCTCGTGCGCGACGCGGCCGAGCTGAAGGAGGAGCTCGGGGCCTTCACCTGGCAGGACGTCGTGTCCGAGCTGGAGCAGCCCGGGCGCGACGTGCGCGGCAGCTTCGTCCCGTTCTCGTTCCGCGACGACGTCCAGAAGCTCGAGGACCTCAAGCCCGGCATGGCCTGTCCGGGCGTCGTCAGCAACGTCACGAACTTCGGCGCCTTCGTCGACATCGGCGTCCACCAGGACGGCCTCGTCCACGTGTCGCAGCTCGGACGGAAGTTCGCCAAGGAGCCGCGCGAGGTGGTGCGGCCCGGCGAGCACGTCGAGGTCCGCGTGCTCAAGGTCGACCTCGAGAAGAAGCAGATCTCGCTGACGATGCGCCCCGCCCTCCCGCGCCCGGAACGGCGGCCGCCGCCGAAGCCGCGGCCCGCGCGACCCCCGGTGGCCGCGGGCGAGCACCGCCCGCCCGCCAGGCCCAAGGCGGGGGAGGCGCGCGCCGCGAAGCCGGCGCCGCGTCGCCCCGAAGCCGCGCGTCCCCCGAGGCCGGAACGGCCGGCGGGCGAGAGGCCCGCGCCCGGCAACGCCCCCGCGCGGCCCGACGCGCCGGGGCCGCGGCCGGAGCGGCCCGCGCCCGCCCGGCGGCCGGCCCCGAGCCGCCCGCCCACGGACAAGCGCCCCGAGCCGCGGCGCCAGGCCTTCAACAACCCCTTCGCCGTCCTCGCCGACCTCAAGGTCCCGCCCAAGAAGAGCTGACCGCCTCGGCCTGGCCCATGCGCCGGACGCATCGGCTCGAGTGGTCCGGTTCATGCTTGAGAGAGCCTGGCGGTACGCGCCGCCGGCAAGGCTTTCGCGGGAGGGCGTCATGCCGATTCCAGCCCTGGAGATCGAGGCCCACAGGACTTCTTCGCCGCCGAACGGCGCGGCCGCCCCGACGCTGTGGAGCGAGCGCTTCGCGCAGCGCACGCAGCGCATGACCAGCTCGATCATCCGCGAGCTGCTCAAGCTGACGGAGAAACCCGACGTCGTCTCCTTCGCCGGTGGCCTCCCCGCGCCCGACGTCTTCCCGTTCGCCGAGATCGAGGCCGCCGCCGACCGCGTCCTGCGCGAGCAGGGCAAGACCGCGCTGCAGTACGCGCCCACGGAGGGCTACCTGCCCCTGCGCGAGCTGCTGGTGCGGCACATGAGCCGCTACGGGATCAAGGTGACGCCCGCCAACGTGATGATCACCTCGGGCTCGCAGCAGGGGCTCGACCTGATCGGCAAGCTGTTCATCAACCCCGGCGACCGCATCCTCACCGAGTCGCCGACCTACCTCGGCGCGCTGCAGGCCTGGAGCGCCTACCAGGCCGACTACCTCACGGTGCCGATCGACGACGAGGGCCTCGACGTGGGACGCCTCGAGGCGCAGCTGCGCGGCGGGCCCAAGTTCCTCTACATCCTGCCGAACTTCCAGAACCCGGCCGGCGTCACCCTGAGCCTCGAGCGCCGCCGCCGCCTGGTCGAACTCGCGAACCACTACGGCGCTCCGATCGTCGAGGACGACCCGTACGGGCAGCTGCGCTACGAGGGCGAGCACCTGCCGCCGCTCGTCCAGCTCGACGCCGAGTTCCACGGCTGCGGCCACGGCGAGTGCGACTTCACCGGCAACGTGCTGTACCTCTCGACGCTGAGCAAGACGCTCGCGCCGGGGCTGCGCGTGGCCTGGATCGTGGCGCCGGAGTCCGTGATCACGCGCCTCGTGCAGATGAAGCAGGGTGCCGACCTGCACAGCAGCACCTTCTGCCAGATGGTGGCCTACGAGGTGGCGAAAGACGGCTTCCTCGACCGCCACGTCCGTCGGATCCGCAGCGTCTACGGCGAGCGTCGCAACGCGATGCTCGAGGCGTGCGCGCGTCACCTGCCGCAGGGCGTGCGCTGGACGGAGCCGGCGGGCGGCCTCTTCCTGTGGCTGACCCTGCCCGCGGGCAGCGACTCGACGGCGCTGCTCAAGTCGGCGCTCGCCGAGGAGAAGGTCGCCTTCGTGCCCGGCGCCTCCTTCTTCCCGCGCGGCGGCGGGGAAACGACCTGCCGGCTGAACTTCTCCTACTCGGCGCCGGACCTGATCGAGGAGGGGATCCGGCGTCTGGGCAACGTGATCCGGCGCAGCCTCGAATCGCGCGCCTAGGGCCGCCGGCCCAGCGCCGAGAGGACGTCGTCGAGCGGCGGGTGGTCGCCGGCCGAGGACGAGAGGTGCCGGTACAGCACGCCGCCCCCGGGCCGCACCACCAGGACGCCGCCGAGCTGCCAGGCGTCGCCTTGGAGGCCGCCCTGTTTGAACCCGGCGCGCGCCGCGCGCGCCGCGGCGCGGACCGTCGCGAACGAGCCGATCGCGGCCAGCACGCCGCGCCTCATCCCGAGCGCCTCGTAGGCGCGCCGCTCGGTGTCGACGTAGACGGGCGCCTCGATCCCGAACTCGTCGCGGAAGGCGCGCGCGAAGTTGCGGTTGCCGTTGCCGACGAAGGCGAGCGTCGCGCCGCGCTCCAGCAGGCGCCCACGCTCGCGGTGCAACTGCACCGCCTGCTCGCGGCAGAACACTCAGCCGAAGTGGCGCAGGAAGACCAGCACGACTGGCCCCTGGGCCCAGAGGCTGTCGAGCCGGTGGCGCCCTCCGTCGACGTCCTCGACCTCGACCGCCGCCGCCAGCGCCGAGACCTTCCTCACGCTTCTATCCTATAGTCGGCCGGCGCGCCCGTCAGCGAGCGCGCCAAAGGAAAAAGCCCGGAGCCGGGTGGATCCGGGCGTCTCTCGGTTCAGTGGCTCGAAACGAGTCCCCTACCCGATCTTCACGACGTTCGCCGCGCGCGGCCCCTTCGGGCTGTCCACGACCTCGAAGCGCACGCGATCACCCTCGTTGAGGGTCCGGAACCCCTCGGCCTTGATCTCGCTGTGGTGGACGAACACGTCCGGCCCACCCTCACGGGAGAGGAACCCGAAGCCCTTGGACTCGTTGAACCACTTGACCGTACCTTCGACCATGAACGTATGCCTCCCTAGCCTTCGCCTGGCGACCGCCCTGCGCCCCAACGGCTAGACCGCTCACCGTGAGCGACCTCGGCCTTCCCCGGGGCCTGGGCGACGGAACGCCAGAGCGCGCAAACGCTAGCAAAACCGCTTTTGGCGAGTCAAGGCTCGGAGCCCGCTGCGGCCTTGCGTTGTTCTTGGCTTTCAGTCCGGCCTCAGCGCCCGCTCGCGCGCTGCGCCCTGGGGACGAGCGCGCCGAGGGCCCAGCCGAGGGCGCCCAGGATGCCGTTGCCCAGCGTGTTGCCGACGAGCCCGCCGGCACGGATCGCCAGCGCGGTTCCGAGGCCCACGGCCTCGGACTCGGGCCGGTTCAGCGCCATGGGATGGCTGAAGTAGCTCGGCACCCCGAGCAGGAGGGAGGCTGCGGTCGACAGCAGGATCACCGCCTGGGCGACCACGGCCAGGAACATGCCGAAGAGGGCGGCCTTGTGCAGCGGCCAGCCCTGCCAGCCCCTCAGGTAGACCGCCGAGAAGAGCGAGGCGTAGATCGTGAGGGTCACGATCGAGAACAGGCCGGTGCCCTGGTGGTACGGGACGCCGAAGACGCTACCCTGAAGCCAGCGGCCGACGGTCACGATCGCCAGCATCACGAAGAACGGCCGAGCCAGCCGCGCGTACTCCCGGATCATGCGTTGCCTCCAGGGACGGCCCGCGTCCCGCGCGCGCGGTCCGTTACTTCTTGTTGGCGTACCAATCCGCATCCGTCTTCGCGAAGTGAGTCCACTTCTCCGGCAGCTCCTCGAGCGCGAAGATGGCCTGGACCGGGCAGACCGGGACGCAGGCGCCGCAGTCGATGCAGGTCTCGGGGTCGATGTAGAGCTTGTTCTCGGAGGCGAACGCGGCCTCGTCCTTCTTCGGGTGGATGCAGTCGACCGGGCAGACCTCGACGCAGGCGGTGTCCTTCGTGTCGACGCAGGGCTCAGCGATGACGTACGCCATGAACGGCCTCCTTGAAGGGCGGAAAGAGAATCCGGCGAACCGGATGAGACCGAATCCTAGCGCAAAAAGAGCCGCTACTGCTGCGCCGCCTCGCGGAAGACCTCGAGCAGCCGCGGGTCGTTCTTGCGGATCAGCGAGCCGCGCCGTAGTTCCTCGAGCGCCCGCTCCCGGTCCCCGGCAGCGATCGCCGCGCGGGCGTTCTTCAGGCACTCCTCGATCACGACCTCCTCTTCCGCCCTCTGTGCGAGGGCCGTCGCCTCCGTGTTCGTGGGCTGCCGGTCCAGCACGGCGCGTGCTTCGGCGAGGGCCTCGGACCAGCGGCCGCGCGTCACGGCGTCGCGAGCCCGGGCGAGCCGGGCATCGGCGTCGAGGCCGGGGGCCGGGGTCGGCGTGGCCGCGGCCGCTGCGGTGGCGGGCGTGGGCGTGGGCGTGCCGGGAGGCGCCGGCGACGGCGTGCCTGCGGCTGTGCCGGGGGGCAGCACCGGCGTCCCGGCCAGCCCGGGCCGAGGCAGGTCGGTCGGTCGGTCGGTTGGCGCGGCTGGCGGCGATGGGCTGGCCGCGGCCTCGACCGCCGGGCTCGGTCCCGTGCCGTCGGGCCGCCCGGCTTCCGGACCGAACAGCAGCCACCCTCCGACCGCCGCGCCGAGGAGCACGACGGTCGCCGCCCCGACCAGGAGCGGCCGCCCGAGCGCGGGTGCCGGGGGCGCCGTCGGCCGCTCCTCGCGCCGCGGGGCCGGAGCGGTGGGCTGCGGGCGGGCGGCCTGAGGGGCAGGCGCCGCCGCGGCCGGCGTGGGCGCGCGCGTCCCCCCGAGCTTCGGCCGCACCAGCAGGATCTGGTCGGCGGGCGCCGTCGGGTCGACGGTGCCGCCCAGGTCCACGAGCGCCTGCGACAGATCCGCCGCCATCGCTCGCGCGTCGGCGTAGCGCTGCGCCGGCTGCCGCGCGAGCGCCCGCTCGAGCACCGCTCGCAGTCGCGCCCAAGGGGCGCCCTCCGGCAGCTGCGAGAGGTCGGGCGTCTCGTTCATGATCTTGTAGATGACCGCGACGATCGTGTCCGCCTTGATCGCCTTCTCCCCGGTGACGAGCTCGTAGAGGATGAGGCCGGCGGAGAACAGGTCGCTGCGCCCGTCCACCTCGCCGCCGCTCGCCTGCTCGGGCGACATGTAGTTCGGCGTCCCCACCACGGTGCCGGCCGTGGTGGTGCCCAGCCCGGCCAGCCGCGCCACGCCGAAGTCCATGATCTTGGCGGGACGGGCCAGCGGCAGGAACACGTTCGACGGCTTCACGTCGCGGTGCACGATGCCGTGCTCGTGGGCGTGGCCGAGGCCGGCCAGCAGCTGCAGGACGATCGGCAGCGTGAAGCGCGGGTCGGGCTTGATGCCGCTCTCGATCGCGTGCTGGAGGTCCACGCCGTCGAGCAGCTCGAGCACCATGTACGGCGCGCCCTGGTGCTCGCCGAGCTCGTAGACCACCACGATGTTGGGGTGCTGCAGCCGGGCGGCGGCACGCGCCTCGCGCTGGAAGCGGGTCCGGCCGTCGGCCTCCGCGAGGCCGCGCGACATCACCTTGACCGCCACCTCGCGATCCAGGCTCTCGTCGCGCGCGCGGTACACCGTGCCCATCGCGCCCTGCCCGAGCGCGTCGAGGATGAGGTAGCGACCGATGCGCTCCGGGGCCGGCATGGCGGGAATGATATCCTCCCGGGCGGTGCGAGCGGTCGTGCAACGTGTCTCCGAGGCCTCCGTCTCCGTGGGCGGAGAGCTCGTCGGCCGGATCGGCCCCGGCCTGGCGATCCTGCTCGGCGTCGGCGTCGGCGACACCGGGCAGGACGCGGACTACCTGGCGGAGAAGGTCCTGAACCTCCGCGTCTTCCCGGACGCCGCCGGCCAGATGAACCGCTCCGTGATCGACGCGGGCGGCGGGCTGCTCGCCGTCTCGCAGTTCACGCTGTTCGGCGACGCGCGGCGCGGTCGCCGCCCCTCGTACGTCGAGGCCGCCCCGCCGGAGCAGGCCGAGCGGCTCTACGAGCACTTCCTCGCGGGGCTGCGCCGCTGCGGTCTCCCGCTGGCCACCGGCCTCTTCCGCACCACGATGGACGTGGCCCTCGTCAACCAGGGTCCGGTCACGATCCTGCTCGACTCGCGGCGGCTGTTCTAGGTGCCCGGTCGCCTCGGGGTCTTGACAGCCCGCGCTCTGGCCCATAGGCTATCGACTTAATAGGATATGAAAGTCTCCCGCCGGGGCCTCTACGCGCTGAAGGCGCTCGTCCACCTCGCCGAGGCGTACGACCGCGACGGGCTTTCCGCGGCGCGCTGCATCGCCCGCGACGAGACGATCCCGGAGAAGTTCCTCGAGGGCATCCTGCTCGCGCTCAAGAACGCCCGGATCGTCATCGCGGAGCGGGGACGCGAGGGAGGCTACCGCCTGCGGCGGCCGCCGCAGGAGATCCAGGTTGGCGACGTGGTGCGGCTGATCGACGGCCCCCTGGCGCCCTTCGGCGACGTCGTCGAGCTCGAGCGGCTGGTGAGGACGGAGCCGCGCCACCCGGGGCTGTTCGACCTGTTCCTCGAGGTGCGCAACGCGGCTTCGAAGATCGTCGATCGCACGACGCTCCTGGACCTGGTCGAGCGCAACCGGCGCGTCCTGGCCGAACGAAAGCCCGTCCGCCTCGCCCGCCCGTGAGGACTCCCGTATGACCGGACGCCCCGTCATCGCAAATACCTCTCATCTCGATCGCCATTCGGAACGCCGGAGGTGGCTCCGATGAGTTCCGCGGCGCGAATCGCCGTGGTCGCGCTGGCGTCGTCGTGGCTGGCAGCGGCGCCCTCCGTGGCAGAGGCGCCCAAGGCCGCCGACCCGCCGAAGCTCACGGCAGGACCCGAGGGCTTCGTCCTGCAGTCGGCGAGCGGTGACTTCAGGCTGCAGTTGCGCGGCTACGTGCACTTCGACGGGCGCTTCTTCCCGGCCGACGCGCAGGCCGCCGCGCCGGACAGCTTCCTGCTGCGCCGCGTGCGGCCGATCCTCGCCGGCACGCTGGGGCGCCACTTCGAGTTCCAGATCATGCCGGACTTCGGGGGCGGCGTGACGGTCCTGCAGGACGCCTGGCTCGACGCGAACTACTCAGCCCACGCGCGGGTTCGCGTCGGCAAGTTCAAGTCGCCCGTCGGCCTCGAGCGCCTCCAGTCCGCCACGGCGATCACCTTCGTCGAGCGCGCCTACCCGACGGCGCTCGTCCCCAACCGGGACGTGGGCGTGATGCTTCACGGTGACCTCGCCGGCGGCGCCTTGTCCTACGCGGCCGGGATCTTCGACGGGGCTCCCGACGGCGGGAGCGTCGACCTGGACGTCAACGACGGGAAGGACGTCGCCGCGCGCCTCTTCATCTCCCCCTTCAAGCGTGGCCGCGGCGCTCTCAAGGAACTCGGCATCGGCATCGCGGGCACCACCGGCCGGCAGCTCGGCGCACTACCCGCCTACCGTTCGGGCGGGCAGGTCAGCCTGCTCAGCCCCGTCCAGGGGATCACGGCCGACGGGCTGCGCCGCCGTCTGTCGCCCCAGCTCTCCTTCTACCGAGGCCGCTTCGGCCTCCTGGCCGAGTACGCGTGGTCGGAGTCGTGGCTCAAGCAGGCCTCCAGTGGAACCCGCGCGAAGTTCAGCGGGCGAGCCTGGCAGGCGACGGCCACGCTCACGCTCACCGGCGAGCCGGCCTCCTACTCGGGAGTGCGGCCGAGGGACGCCTTCGAGCCAGGGCAGGGGAAGTGGGGCGCCGTCGAGCTGGCGGCCCGCGTCAACGGATTCGACCTCGGCGCTGGGGCCTTTCGCGACGGCCTCGTCGACCCGGCCAAGTCCGTCCGCACGGCGCGCGCCTGGGCGCTGGGGGTCAACTGGTACCTCAGCCGCAACGTCAAGCAGGTCGTCGACCTCGAGCGCACGACCTTCGGCGGCGGCGCCGCGGGCGGCAGCGACCGGCCGGCCGAGAACGCCCTCTTCATCCGCACGCAGCTCTCCTTCTGATCGTGAAAGGACAAGTCATGACCCGAACGACCCAGGCCACCGTGGCCCTCGCGCTCGCCACCCTCGCCCTGCTGGGCACGGCCGCCGTGCCGGCGCCGGCCCAGGAACTCCTCAACGTCTCCTACGATCCGACGCGCGAGCTCTACCAGGACGTCAACGCCGCCTTCGCGGCCCAGTGGAAGGCGAAGACCGGCAAGGACGTCACGGTGCAGCAGTCGCACGGCGGCTCGGGCAAGCAGGCCCGCGCCGTCATCGACGGCCTCGAGGCGGACGTCCTGACGCTCGCCCTGGCCTACGACATCGACGCGGTCGCCGCGTCCGGACTGCTCGCGAAGGACTGGCAGAAGCGGCTCCCCGGCAACTCCGCGCCCTACACCTCGACGATCGTGTTCCTCGTGCGCAAGGGCAACCCGAAGGGGATCAAGGACTGGGGCGACCTGGTCCGGCCCGGCGTCTCCGTCATCACCCCGAACCCGAAGACCTCCGGCGGCGCGCGCTGGAACTACCTGGCGGCCTGGGCCTGGGCGCTGCGTCAGCCCGGCGGCAACGAGGCGAAGGCCCGCGCCTTCGTGGCCGCCCTCTTCAAGAACGTGCCCGTCCTCGATTCCGGCGCCCGCGGTTCGACGAACACCTTCGTCCAGCGCGGCATCGGCGACGTGCTGCTGGCCTGGGAGAACGAGGCCTTCCTCTCCATCAAGGAGCTCGGTCCGGAAAAGGTGGACGTGGTCTTCCCGCCCTTCAGCATTCTCGCCGAGCCGCCGGTCGCCGTCGTCGACAAGGTGGTCGACAAGAAGGGCACGCGCGCGATCGCCCAGGCGTATCTCGAGTTCCTCTACACGCCCGCCGGCCAGGCGCTGGCCGCGAAGCACTATTACCGGCCGCGCGACCGGGCCGCGCTCGCCCAGGCGCCGGTGAAGTTCGCCGCGCTGAAGCTGGTCACGATCGACGAGGTCTTCGGCGGCTGGCAGAAGGCCCAGCAGGTCCACTTCGCCGACGGCGGCGTCTTCGACCAGATCTACCAGCCGGCGAAGTAGGATTCACCCCGGAGAACGCATGCCCTTCCGCTTCAAACAGCACAGCGTCCTGCCGGGCTTCAAGCTCACCTTCGGCTTCACGCTCTTCTACCTGACGCTGGTCGTGCTCGTCCCTCTCTCGACGCTCGTCTTCCGCAGCGCGGATCTCGGGCTCTCCGGCTTCTGGGCCGCCGTCACCTCGCCTCGCGTCGTGGCGTCGTACGAGCTGACCTTCGGCGCCTCGCTGGCGGGCGCCCTCCTCAACGCCGCCTTCGGTCTGGTCGTGGCCTGGGTCCTCGTCCGCTACCGCTTTCCGGGCCACCGGCTGATGGACGCCCTCGTCGACCTGCCCTTCGCCCTGCCGACGGCGGTCGCCGGCATCGCGCTGACGACCCTGTACGCCGAGAACGGCTGGCTCGGGCGGCCGCTCGCCGTGGCGGGGATCAAGGTCGCCTTCACGCCCCTCGGGGTGACCGTGGCGATGACCTTCATCGGGCTGCCCTTCGTCGTGCGCACGCTCCAGCCGGTGCTCGAGAGCCTCGACCCCGAGGTCGAGGAGGCCGCCGCCAGCCTCGGCGCCACACGCTGGCAGACCTTCGTGCACGTGATCCTCCCCGCGCTGCTGCCGGCCTGGATCACGGGCTTCGCCCTCGCCTTCGCCCGCGCCCTCGGCGAGTACGGCTCGGTCGTCTTCATCGCCGGCAACATGCCGATGAGCACGGAGATCACGCCGCTGATCGTCATCACCAAGCTCGAGCAGTACGACTACGCCGGCGCCGCGGCCATCTCCGCGGTCACGCTCGTCGCGGCCTTCCTGATCCTGCTCGGCATCAACCGGCTCCAGGCCTGGAGCACGCGCCTCACCGCGGAGTAGAGATGGCAGGCATAGCCACCTCGCTCCACCGCCGCGGCGCCGCTCGGCGCACCCTCACGGAGCCGCGCGCCGTGCGCCTGGCCCTGACGCTCGTCGCGCTCGCCTTCCTGGGCCTCTTCCTGCTGGTGCCGCTGGCGGCCGTCTTCAGCGAGGCGCTCGCCAAGGGCTGGCAGGCCTACCGCGACGCGGTGCGCGAGCCGATGGCCCTCTCGGCGCTGCGGCTGACGCTGCTGACCGCCGCGATCGCCGTCCCGCTCAACCTCGTCTTCGGCCTGGCGGCGGCCTGGTGCATCGCGAAGTTCGACTTCCCGGGCAAGAGCGCCCTCACGACACTGATCGACCTGCCCTTCGCCGTCTCGCCGGTCATCTCGGGCATGATCTTCATCCTGCTCTTCGGCCGGAACAGCCCGCTCGGCCCGTGGCTCGCGGCCCACGATCTCAAGATCGTCTTCGCCGTCCCCGGCCTCGTCCTCGCCACCGTCTTCGTCACCTTCCCCTTCGTCGCCCGCGAGTTGATCCCGGTGATGGAAGCCGCGGGCACGGAGGAGGAGGAGGCCGCGCGCGTGCTGGGCGCCGGCGGCTGGCAGACCTTCTTCCGCGTCACGCTGCCGAGCGTGAAGTGGGGCGTTCTCTACGGCGTCATCCTGTGCAACGCCCGCGCGATGGGCGAGTTCGGAGCGGTGTCCGTCGTCTCCGGCCACATCCGGGGCAAGACCAACACCCTGCCGCTGCACGTCGAGATCCTGTACAACGAGTACCAGTTCCAGGCCGCCTTCGCGGTGGCCTCGCTCCTCACGTTCCTCGCGCTCGTCACGCTCGTGGCCAAGAGCTTCGTCGAGTGGCGCGCGAGCCGCAGCCGGCCGCAGGGCGACACCGCCCCGAAGGACCCGGGCGTGGACGTGCGGGTGGGAGAGGCGGCATGAGCATCGAGGTCCGTGGCGTCACCAAGAAGTTCGGCGACTTCGTCGCCGTCAACGACGTCAGCCTGCTGGTCCCGACCGGGGAGCTCGTCGCGCTGCTCGGCCCCTCGGGCTCCGGCAAGACGAGCCTGCTGCGCATCATCGCCGGCCTCGAGCGGGCGGACGCGGGAGCGGTCCTCTTCGAGGGGGAGGACGCGACCTTGCGCGACGTCCGCCGCCGCGGCGTCGGCTTCGTCTTCCAGCACTACGCGCTCTTCCGCCACATGAACGTCTTCGAGAACGTGGCCTTCGGCCTGCGCGTGCGACCGCGCGCGTCCCGGCCGCCCGAGGCGCAGATCCGCGAGAAGGTGCTGGGCCTGCTCAAGCTCGTGCAGCTCGACTGGCTCTCCGACCGCATGCCGTCGCAGCTCTCGGGCGGCCAGCGCCAGCGCGTCGCCCTCGCGCGCGCGCTCGCCGTCGAGCCGCGCGTGCTCCTGCTCGACGAGCCGTTCGGCTCGCTCGACGCCAAGGTGCGCCAGGAGCTGCGGCGCTGGCTGCGCCGGCTCCACGACGAGATCCGCCTGACGAGCGTCTTCGTCACCCACGACCAGGAAGAGGCCCTCGAGGTGGCCGACCGGGTCGTGGTGATGAACCAGGGCCGGGTCGAGCAGGTGGGCAGCCCCACGCAGATCTTCGAGCAGCCGGCGACGCCGTTCGTCATCCGCTTCATGGGCAACGTCAACGTCTTCCACGGCCGCGTCCAGAGCGGCAAGGCCCACCTCGGCCCGCTCGCCCTCGACTACCCGGAACACCCCCACGCGGAGGAGAGGAAGGCCGAGGGCTTCGCCCGTCCCTACGACGTCGAGGTCGAGCGCACCGACGCCGGGGGCCACGGCTTCTGGGCCACCCTGCGCCACGCCACGCCGGCCGGCGCCGTCGTGCGGCTCGAGCTCGAAGGCGCCGACGGCGCCGTGCTGCAGGTCGAGATCGGCCGCGAGCGGCACGCCGCGCTCGCGCCGCAACTGGGCGAGAAGCTCTACCTGCAGCCGCGCTCGCTGCGGGTCTTCGTCGACCCGGCGTAGCCCTGGGCGCGGCACGACGGGTCGGCTAGAGGACCTGCACCCGCTCCGCCACCTGGCTGGTCGCCCCGGTGGGGTGGTACGTCACGCTGACGTGGTTGCCCTTGCGGATCTCCAGGCCGACACCCGCGGCCAACTCGAACGGGATCTGGTGCCCGTGGTCCGCGATCCGCACCACCAGCCGGTCCTTGGACACGCGCACCACGGTGCCGGTGACCACGAAGGTCCGCTGGTTTGCGTCCGAGACGAACACGTCGTTGCCCCCGCCCGGCGCGTTCGGGTTGGGCGAGGGGCTGCTCTGGGCGGACGACTGCACGGCGAAACCGAGCACGGCTGCCGCCAGCCACAGGATGACGTTGCGCTTCATGGCCTACCTCCGGCGACCGCAGCCGCACGCCCTCGTGCACCGCGGTCGCTCACGGGCGCCCACGACGGGCGTCCAGCAGACCATGGGTGCAACGCCCGTGCCCCCCGAAGAAGCCGGCAAGTCGCGGCCAGCACGACGATTGCCCGTCCTGGCTCGACCGACCCCGCGTGTATCTTCTACAGACGGGCGCCGCCGCCCGGCCTTCAACGACCCCGGGCGTAGACGAGCGAGACGGCGAACGTCTTCCGCAGGCCGATGCCCCGGACCACGTCGAGCGCCGTCGGCTCCAGCCGGGCCAGGCGCACCACCAGGTCCAGCTCGCGGTCGAGCGCCACCGTCAGCCAGGCCTGGTCGCCGTTCGACTCCAGGCTCGTGGCCGTCGTCACCCGCTCGCGCTCGAACTCGAGGCGCAGGAAGGGGACCGCAGCCCCGCTCGCGCGCCAGGGCCAGGCGGGCGGCCACGACACGCCGACGAGCGCCCGGACCGCGACGCCGCGCTCGCCGCCAAAGACGTCGCGGCGCTCGCGCACCTCGAGGCCCAGCAGCGGCACCAGCCGCTCCTCCACCTCCGCGCGGTACGCGGCTTCCATCTCCTCGCGCAGATCGGCCGCGTGCGGCGAGAGCGAGAGCCGCTCGCGCTGGGCACGCAGGCCGTCCTCGTCGAAGTGCCGCAGCTCGTACTCGCCCAGCTGCGTCGCGTGGCGCGCCAGCGCCACAGCCCGCCGGCCGACGCTGCCGGCTCTCGGCAGCCGGTAGGGGCGAGCGAGCCAGCTCAGGCGTCCTGCGTACTCGTGCCCGAGCGAGCCGGCGCCGTTCTCGAAGCGGCCGCCCGCGTTGCCCTCGAGCAGGAGACGCCCCGTCACGGGGAAGCGCAGCCGGAGCGACGAGTCGCCTTCCGTGCGCGGGAAGCGCCCCTCCGTGTCCGCGACGCGCCCCTCGGCCTCGACCTCCGCCCGGCCGAGCTGAGCCAGGATCGACACGCGGCCCGAGTCCACCTGGTTCTCGCCGCCCGCCCCGCTCACCTCGTAGGAGCGCGTGTATCCCGCCGCCGCCTCCAGCCACGTCCCCCGCTGCCAGACGGCACCGCCGCCGAAGCCGGTCAGCAGGCGGTCCTCCGGCCGCTTCGTGTCGGCCGAGGCAAAGGCGTACTGCTCGAGATCCGGCGTCAGGCGGAACTGGAGCGTCGGGCCGAGCCGCCACTCGCGCGCGCCGGGCGAGCCGGCGTAGCGGGCGTCGGCGGAGAAGACGAAGCGCGCGCTGCGAAAGCCCGCCTCCAGCGTCCAGTCGCCGTTCTCCGTGGACGCCCGCGCCGAGAGCCGGTGCGTCAGCAGCGAGACTCCCTGCCGCTCGCCGGTGAACTCCGCGCCGAGATACCCGAAGCCCGCGAGCCGCACGCGGGCGGAGAACGCGTGCTGCGCCTTCCCGTCGTCGCTCATCGAGTAGCGCAGGTCGGTGAGCGTGAACGGGTCGCCAGGGGCGAGGAAGTCGGGCAGCGACCGTGCGCCGAGCGGATAGCGGGGCAGCGGCCCCTCCGTCGCCGCGACGGCAGGCGCCACGCT
>JBGASI010000294.1:0-6202 GCA_044229815.1 Vicinamibacteria bacterium
GCCGACGGCCTGCCCGTGCGGCTGCAGTTGCAGCTGCACAAGTACCTGTGGCCCGGCGAGACGCGCGGTGTCTAGGACGCGGAGGCAGTAGCGATGAACGAGCGCAGTCTGGGGGTCGTCTGCGTGAGCGGGGGGATGGACTCGGCGGTGACCGCCGCGCTCGCCGCGCGCGAGGGCCGCCTCGCCTTCCTGCACGCCAACTACGGCCAGCGCACCGAGGCGAAGGAGCTCGCCTGCTTCCACGCCCTCGCCGACCGCCTCGGCGCCGAGGCCCGCCTCGTCGTCGACTTCTCCGCGCTGCGCCAGATCGGCGGCAGCAGCCTGACCGACCTTCGCGTGCCGGTGCGCGAGGGCGAGCCGGTCGAGGGCGTCGTCCCCAGCTCCTACGTCCCGTTCCGCAACGCCCACCTGCTCGCCGCGGCCGTCTCCTGGGCCGAGGTGCTGGGCGCGGGCGCCGTCTACGTGGGCGCCGTCTGGGAGGACTCCTCGGGCTACCCGGACTGCCGCCCGGAGTTCTACCGGGCCTTCGAGGAGGCCGCGCGACTCGGCACCCGCCCGGACACGCAGCTGCGCATCGTCACGCCGGTGATCGGCCTCTCCAAGGCCGACATCGTGCGCCGCGGACGAGAGCTGGGGGTGCCGTTCGAGCTGACCTGGTCGTGCTACCAGGCCGAAGCCGAGGCCTGCGGCCGCTGCGAGTCCTGCCGCCTGCGCCTGCGCGGGTTCCGCGACGCCGGCGTCGTCGACCCGATTCCCTACGTCGCGGCTTGGTGAGACACTAGGGCCATTCTGGAGGATTCATCGATGAAGCGCGCACTCGCAGCCGCCGGGCTCCTGCTCGGCCTCGCCCTGCTCGCCTCCCCGGCCCTGGCCCAGACGGGCACGGCTCGCGGGAAGGTCTTCGACACCGCCGGCAAGCCGATCGTGGACGCGAAGGTCCTGATCGAGTACCAGGGCGGCATCACCCGCAAGTTCGACACGAAGACGAACAAGAAGGGCGAGTACATGCAGGTCGGCATGCAGCCCGGGCCCTACCGCGTGACGGCCAGCAAGGACGGCTACCAGCCGGCAGTGGCCGACGTGCGCATCGCGCTCGGCGACGCGACCGAGATCCCCGACTTCAAGCTGGCCCCGGCCGCCGCGGCCGGCGCGACCCAGGACGAGCTGCGCAAGGAGTTCCAGGCCGCCCTCGACCTGACGACCGCCAAGAAGTTCGACGAGGCCGAGGCCGCCTACAAGGCGATTCTGGTGAAGAGCCCCGACGTCCCGGAGATCCACCAGAACCTGGGCTGGATCTACCAGCAGAAGAAGGACCTGCCCGCCGCCGAGGCCGCCTACCTCAAGGCCCTCGAGCTGCGCCCGGGCTCGAACGACATCACCGGCGCGCTCGCCAGCATCTACAGGGAGATGGGGCAGCCGGAAAAGGCGCTCGCCATCATCGAGAAGGCCGCCGGCGAGAACCCGACCGACGCCAAGGCCCAGTTCAACCGCGGCATCTTCCTGCTCAACTCGAACCAGACCGAGCCGGCGGTGAAGGCGTTCGAGGCGGCGATCGCCGCCGACCCGAACTTCGCCGAGGCGTACTACCGGCTGGGCACGCAGCAGGTCAGCCTCGGCAAGCTGCCCGAGGCGATCGCGAACCTCGAGAAGTACCTCAGCCTCAACCCGACGGACGCCACGAACGTGGCGACCGCGCAGGGGCTGATCAAGGCCCTCAAGAAGTGATCGCCGAGCGCGTGGCTGCCGTCCGGGAGCGCATCGCCCGGGCGGCGGCTCGCGCGTCGCGCGCGCCCGGGTCGGTCCGGCTCGTGGCGATCAGCAAGACCTTCCCCGCGGCGGCGGTGCGCGAGGCGCACGCCGCCGGCGTGCAGGACGTGGGGGAGAACCGCGTGCAGGAAGCCGAGCCCAAGATGGCGGCGGTCGCCGACCTGGCCGCGGCCGGGCTGCGCTGGCACCTGGTGGGGCACCTGCAGTCGAACAAGGCGCGGCGGGCGGCGGCGCTGTTCGAGACGGTGCAGTCGGTCGACTCGCTCGATCTCGCGCGCCGGCTCGCCCGCTCCGGGGTCGAGCAGGCGCGGCCCGTGCGCGTGCTGGTGCAGGTGGACCTGGCCGGCGAAGAGACCAAGTTCGGCCTGCCCGAGGCGGACCTCTTCGGGACGCTCGAGGCGCTGCGCGGCACGGACGGCCTCGAGGTGCTGGGCCTGATGCTGCTGCCCCCGTACTCGGACGACCCGGAGGCCTCGCGGCCGTTCTTCCGCCGGTTGCGCGCGCTCGGCGAGCGAGCCTCTGCGGCGGGCCTGGCGGGCAGCGAGCTGTCGATGGGCATGAGCCACGATTTCGAGGTCGCGGTGGAGGAGGGGGCCACGATCGTCCGTGTCGGCACGGCGATCTTCGGCGGCCGCCCCCCGGCGGCCTGACGCAGGAGGCGGGACCTTGTTCGTGCTGGCCAACGTGGTGCTGGGCGTCGCGCGCGTGATCGAGGGCGTGCTGTACGTCTACCAGTGGATCCTGATCGCCCGGGCCGTCATCTCGTGGGTGAGCGCCGACCCGCGCAACCCGATCGTCAGCTTCCTCTACGCGGCCACCGAGCCCCCGCTGCGGCTCATAAGGCGCCGGCTGCCCACGAGCCTGCGCTACTTCCCGCTCGACGTGGCGTTCCTCGTGCTGTTCGGCCTGGTCATCTTCGCCCAGTACGGGATCGTGCAGTCGCTCGTCGACTACGCGACCGTGTTGCGCCTGCGCGCCCTCGGCGGCGCGCCGATCTGACGGAGGTTCCCGTGAAGATCTCCCCCATGGACATCCAGCGCCAGGCCTTCGGCCTGCGCTTCCGGGGCTTCGACCGGGACGAGGTGCGTACCTTCCTCTCCGTGGTCGCGGAGGAGGTGGCCGCGCTGCAGCGCGAGAAGGACGAGGTCGAGCAGCAGCTGCGGCACCTCGAGCTGATCGTCGGCGAGCACCGCGAGCGCGAGGCGATCCTCAAGAACACGCTGCTCACCGCGCAGAAGGCCGCCGAGGACATCCGCGAGAGCGCGCGGCGCGAGGCCGACACCGTCGTCAAGCAGGCCGAGCTGCAGGGCGACCGCCTGCTGGAGCTGGCCCAGTCGCGCGCCCACGAGGTCGAGCGCGGGATCCTGGACCTGCGCGCGCAGCGCTCGGCGATCCGCACCGACGTGCGCGCGCTGCTGACGCGCCTGACCACCCTGCTGGACCTGCAGGAGGAGGCCGAGGTCGAGGACAACCTGCGCTTCCTGAAGCGGCGCGAGGAGGCGTCGGGCCAGGGCTAGGCGCCCCGGCCGCCGCGTCGCCATGGCGCTCGACCTGCGGGACACCCGGACCGGGCTCACCCTGCGCCTGCGCGTGCAGCCGCGGGCCTCGAAGGACGCGCTCGGCGGCGAGCGCGAGGGCGCCCTGCAGGTGCGGGTGACCGCGCCGCCGCTCGAGGGCCGGGCGAACGAGGCGGTCGCGCGCCTGCTGGGCAGGGCGCTGGGCGTCGCCCCCTCGGCCGTGCGCGTGCTGCGCGGCGAGACGGGGCGTGACAAGCTGGTCGCGGTCGACGGCGTGAGCGCCGCCGCCGCGCGCGGGAGGCTCGAGCCATGATCGCCGCCGACTTCGCCGTCCGCCGCATCGGCCTGCTGGCGACGCTCGCCGGCCCGGTCCCCCGCCTCGGCGCCGCGCTGCGCGAGCTCGGCCTGCGGCGCGACGCCGCGCTCGCCGTTCACGGCGGGCGGATCGCCTGGGTGGGCGACGAGGTCGACTTCGACGGGGCCGTGGCGCTCTCGCCGTCGGCCACGGTGCTCGACGCGGCGGGCGCCGCCGTGGTGCCCGGTCTCGTCGACTCCCACACCCACCTCGCCTTCGCCGGCGACCGCGACGACGAGATCCGGCGTCGCCTGGCCGGTGCGAGCTACGAGGAGATCGCCGCCGCCGGCGGCGGGATCGTGCGCACCGTCGAGGCCACGCGCGCGGCCTCGGTCGAGGAGCTGGCCGCTCTCGTGGCCTCGCGCCTCGACGAGATGCTGCTGTGCGGCACCACGACGGCCGAGGTGAAGAGCGGCTACGGGCTCGAGACCGCCGCCGAGCTGCGCAGCCTGGAGGCGATCCGGCTGGCGGCCTCGCGCCACGTGGTCTCGGTCGTGCCGACCTTCCTCGGCGCGCACGAGGTCCCGCGCGAGCACCGCGCGAACCGCGAGCGCTATCTGGAGATCCTGGTCGAGGAGATGATCCCGGAGGTCGCCGCGCGCGGGCTCGCCCGATTCGCCGACGTCTTCTGCGAGCGCGGGGTATTCAGCGTCGAGGAGAGCCGCCGCATCCTGCTGGCCGCGCGCGCCCACGGAATGGAGCTGCGCCTGCACGCCGACGAGCTCGCCACGACCGGCGGCGCGGAGCTGGCGGGCGAGCTGCGCGCGCGCTCGGCCGACCACCTGGTCCACGTCTCCGAGGCGGGGATGCGGGCACTGGCCGAGGCCTCGTGCGTGGCGACGCTGTTGCCGACGGCGGCCTTCTACCTGCGCCTCGGCCGCCTCGCGCCCGCGCGCGCGCTCGTCGAGGCCGGCGCCCCGGTCGCGCTCGCGAGCGACGTCAACCCCGGCGGCGGGCTCTCGCCGTCCCTGCCGTACGCGATGGCGATCGCCTGCTTCTCGATGGGCCTCGCCCTCGAGGAGGCGCTGGCGGCCGTCACGCTCAACGCCGCCTTCTCGCTCGACCTGGCGGCGGAGACGGGCTCGCTCGAGGTCGGCAAGCGCGCGGATCTCGTCCTGCTGCGCTCCGCGCGCCTGCTCGACCTCGTGCGCGTCGGCGTCGCTGCGATCCGCGCCGTGGTGAAGGACGGGCGGGTCGTCGTGCGCGACGGGGCGCTCGTGACGCGCGACGGCGCGCTGCCGGTCACGCGCTAACCGCGTGCTGCGCGTCCGCTGCCTCTCGTTCCACGCCGGCTATCGCTGCGGGAACACGGGCGCCTGCTGCTCGTCCGGCTGGCCGATCCCGGTGGAGCCGGAGAGCGAGCGCCGGATCGACGACGGGGTGCGCTCCGGCCGACTCGTGTTCCCCCGTGGGGAATCCGGCGACTGGGGCCGGCCGCAGCCCGCCCTGCCGCACGGCGCCCGCGTCCTGCTGCGGACGGACGCGGCCGGCCGCTGTGTCTTCCACGACCCGGGGCGAGGCGAGGCGTGCTCCGTCCAGCGGCGGCTCGGCGAGGCCGCCCTGCCGTCGGCCTGCCGCCAGTTCCCGCGCGTCGTGACGCTGACGCCGCTCGGCGTCTCGCTCACTCTCTCCCACTACTGCCCGACCGCGGCGTCGCTGCTGTTCGGTCCCGTCGCCGCGCCGGCGATCGTCGAGGCTCCTCCCGCGTTCCCGGCTTCCTGGCCGTTCGAGGGCCTCGACGCGACGGGCGCCCTGCCGCCTCTGTTGCGGCCGGGCGTGCTGATGAGCTGGCCGGCCCTCGAGCGCTGGGAACAGCACGCGGTCGCCACGCTCGCCGACGAGTCGCTCGCGCCGGAAGCGGCGGTCGCACGGCTCGGCGCCGCCGCGGAGGCCGCTCGCGCCTGGACGCCGGCCCAGGGGGAGTTCGATGCGTTTTTCGCGCGCCTGCTGGCGCAGCCCGCGGCGCCGCGCGCTGCTCCAGCCTCGAGCGGCGGCTTCGACCGCGACGCCGCCTCCGCCTGGGACCTGGCGACCGCGGCGGTGCCCGACCCCGGCCTGCGTCCGCCGCGCCCGGAAGCGGTGGACGACCCGTCGACGCGGGCTTGGGTCGACGCCGGCTGGGACGAGCTGGCGGGGCCCGTGCGCCGCTGGCTGGCCACGAAGGCCTTCGCGAGCTGGCTCTCTCTCCAGGGCCAGGGCCTGCGCACGACCGTCCGCGGGCTCTCGCTCGCCCTCGCCGTGCTGCGCGCGGAGGTGGCGCGCGGCTGCGCCCGGCGCGCGGTCCCGCTCGACGCCGAGGGCCTGAAGGAGGCGATCCGCCGCGCGGACCTCCTGCTGGTGCAGCTCGTCGACCCCCAGGCGCTGGCCGACCGCATCAGCGCCTGCGAGCGGGAGGGCCGCGGCACGCCGTGCTAGCATCGGGGTCCCGCCGATGAGCATCCTGCGTGTCGAGAACCTGGTGAAGACCTACCCCGGCGGCCGCAAGGCAGCGCCGGTCGAGGCCGTGCGCGGGCTGACCTTCGCGGTCGAAGCGGGCGAGTTCTTCGGCCTACTGGGGCCGAAC
>JBGASI010000295.1:0-6199 GCA_044229815.1 Vicinamibacteria bacterium
GAGGTCGTGAGCGAGGCCTTCGGCACGCCCTAGGCGGCCGGGGCGCTCAGCGTCGGCGGACGTCGCGGCGGGCGGCCCGCCCGACGAGCCCTGAGGCCGCCTGGCGTCCCCGCTCGACCGCCTCGCCGTAGAAGCGCGCGACCGAGGCCCGCGTCACCGCGGGGCCCCCGCCGGCCCAGGCGCCGACCGCGCGGCCGACGGCCCAGGTCCCCGCGTAGGCGACCGCGACCTTGGGGGCGATGCCGATCACGGGCACGAGCCCGACCAGCTGGCGCGCGAGCTGACGCAGCAGGAAGCCGCTGCCGATCACGCCGAGCGTCTGGCCGAGCACCGCGCGCACGCTGCCCTTGCGGCCCGAGGCGAGCGCGATGCGGTAGCTCATCACGATCTGGTTCTTCGTCAGCACCACGATGTCGGCGAGGTTCAGCGGCAGCGAGAGGAGCGGCACGGACTCGGCGACGCCCGTGCCGAGCGCGTAGACCGCGTTCGCGCGCGCGGTTTCGTCGATCAGCGCCGCGTAGAGCGGGCTGCGCAGCGGCGGGAGCTGGCGCGCGAGCGCCAGGCGCAGCCGCGGCGGGGCGGCGGAGACGAGGGCCTGGGCGATCGCGGGCGCCTGCGCCGGCGCCAGGTTCGGTACCACCGCGCGCGCGGCCTCGCCGGGGCGCACGACGGCGTCGGCGCCCGCGGCGGAGCCGACGACCACCGTCACGAGCGGCACGTGGTGCGCCCCGAGCGACTGCGCGGTGATCGCCAGGCACGCGGACAGGTCGGCCGAGCGGCTCACGAGGAGCGCGAGGTCCGGCAGCGGGTTCGGGGGCGGCTCGAGCGCGGCGACCGCGAGCGTCAGCCAGGGGTGGAGCGCCCCCTCTGCGGACGACGTCAGCAGCAGGCCGAGGGCGCGGGCGTCGGCCTCGCGCTCGGCGACCACGCGCAGGCGGAAGGCCCGCTCGGCCTCGGCGCGCACGGCCTCGAGGTCGATCTCGCCGAGGATGCGCCAGACGTTCCAGGGTTTGGCCATCCGGATCCATGATGGCCCAAACCCGGGGGCCGTCGCGACGGCCGGGCGCGGCCGCGCCACGCCCGGCCGAGAACGGCTCTACTGGCGGGCGGCAGGGGCGGCCGCGGGTCGCAGCTGGATCGCCGCGCCGCCGCCCGAGACGAGGTCGAGCGTCAGCGTCGCGGCCGGACCCGTGGCCGCGACCTTCTTCGGGGTGATGCCGAGCTTCGTGGGCTGCTGCGCCGACTCCGGGACGTCCGCGTAGACGGTCGCGTCGAAGGCCCCGCTGCCGAGGAAGGAGAGCGGCAGGCTCAGCTTGCGCGGGCCGTCCGTCATGGCGCCGACGAACCAGTCGCTGCCGCGTCGGCGGGCGATCACCACGTACTCGCCGATCTTCCCGTCGAGCACGCGGGTCTCGTCCCAGCTGGCCGGCACGGCCTTCAGGAACTCGGCCCCCGGCTCGCCGCGGTAGGCGGCGGGCGAGTCCGACAGCATCTGCAGCGGGGAGTCGTAGACGACGTACATCGCGAGCTGGTGGGCGCGGGTCGTCATCAC
Organism: Vicinamibacteria bacterium; assembly: GCA_044229815.1. Classification (GTDB taxonomy): domain Bacteria; phylum Acidobacteriota; class Vicinamibacteria; order Fen-336; family Fen-336; genus DATBSL01. The sequence goes on from JBGASI010000295.1 coordinate 1,553, forward strand.
GACGGGCAGGTCGTTGCGCGGCGCGAAGTCGGCGCGCGTCACGTTCCGAAAACCGCCGGGCGTGAAGTCCATCGGGCCGAGCAGCATGCGCGTGAACGGGATCGTGACGTCGTGGCGTGGCGTGACCCGGTCGCTCCACTTCACGTACTCGAGGCCCATGATCCCCTCGCGCGTCAGGAAGTGCGGGTAGGTGCGCTCCTCGCCCGAGGGCGCGTAGGCGCCGTGGAAGTCGACCGTGAGGTGGTAGCGCGCCGCGGTCCTGAGCGTGCGCTGGTAGAAGCCGACGATCTCCTGGTCCTTGCGGTCCATGTAGTCGATCTTGACGCCCCCGAGGCCCCACTTCTCGTAGAGCGGGAAGGCGACGTCCATCTGCTCGCGCACGGTCTCCCAGTTGAGCCAGACCTGCAGCCGCACGTTCTTCGTCTTCGCGTACGCCGCGAGACCGGGCAGGTCCAGCCCCGGGATCGGCTTCGTGATGTCGGCCTCGCCGTCGCGGTGGTCGCCGTACCAGCCCGCGTCGATCAGCACGTACTCGAGGCCGAACTCGGCCGCGAAGTCGATGAAGTAGCGGAAGGTCTCCGTGTTCATCCCGACCTTGAACGCCGCGTTCGGGATCGCGGGGCCGTTCCACCAGTCCCAGGCCACCTTGCCGGGCTTGATCCAGGAGGTGTCGCCGATCTCGTTCGGGTCGGCCAGGCTCGTGATGATGTTCGAGCTGACGAGGTCGCCCGGCTTCGCGCCCAGCATCAGCACGCGCCAGGGCGAGACGAGCGGCGTCGTGCCGCGCACGACGACGTCCGGTTGCGAGGGCAGCGGCGCCAGCTTCGTGACGAGCGTCGGGTAGCGGCTGTCGTTGCCGCCCTCGGCCCGGGCGAAGTGCAGGCCCGACCAGCGCCGCAGGTTGGCCTCGGCCAGCGACGCCACGAAGCCGTCGCCCTCGATCGTCAGCGGCGGGCCGACGATCGACTCGGGCTTGATCGCCAGCAGCGGCACCGGCACGAACTCGCGCTCGTTGCTGGTCGTGAACGAGGCGAGGAAGAGGGCCCAGGCCCTGTGGTCGGCCAGGAAGCGGAAGCGGGTGTCTTCCGAGAGGACCTCGACGCGCTCGAGCCCCTCCTGCTTCGGCAGCACGTAGCGCAGCGCCGCGCCGTCGTCGTAGGCGCGGAACACCAGCTCGAGCCGCACCGGCCGCTCGCCCGCGCGCTCGAGCGCGACCGTCATCTCCTCGCAGCGGTCGCGCGCCTCGCGCGTCTTGCCGGCGACGAGCGTGTAGGGCACGTCGACGCTGGCGCGCCTGACGTCGACGACGCGGAACCCGCTGGCGAGCGCGCCGGTCTGCCGCAGCGTCAGGCCGAGCGCCGAGTCGGCGACCACCGGCTTGCCCCCGTACGTCACCGAGTAGGCCGGCGCGCCGGCAGCGGAAAGCGAGAACGACAGCTCCACCGTCCCGGTGGGGGACTTGAGCCGCGCGGGCTCGGCGGCAGCCGCTCCGCCGACGGCCACGAGCGAAACGGCGACGAGCGCAAAACGGACAGCCAGTCTCATCGGTAACTCCTTCGGCCTGTCGGCCGTCTCATCACTTCGGCCGCCGAAACCGCGCCCGCGCCGCCTCGACGCGCTCGCGCACCGCGCAGCCCTCGACGTGGTCGTTCACGAGCCCCATCGCCTGCATGAACGCGTAGGCGGTCGTCGGCCCGACGAAGCTCCAGCCGCGGCGCCGCAAGTCCTTGCTCAGCGCGATCGACGCCGGCGTCTTCGCCATCGTCAGCAGGGTGGGCCAGCTGACACGCGCCGGCCGGTCGGCCGGGGCGGGCTCGAACGACCAGAGAAACGCCGCCAGCGAGCCCCTCTCGGCGATCAGCTCGGGGGCTCGCCGGGCGTTGTTGACCGTCGACTCGATCTTGCCGCGGTGGCGCACGATGCCGGCGTCCTTCAGCAGCCGCGCCACGTCCCTCGCCCCGAAGCGCGCGACGCGGGCGAAGTCGAAGCCGTCGAAGGCGGCGCGGAAGCTCTCGCGCTTGCGCAGGATCGTCAGCCAGCTCAGGCCCGACTGGAAGCCCTCGAGGCAGAGCTTCTCGAACAGGCGCCGGTCGTCGGCCACCGGGAAGCCCCACTCCCGGTCGTGGTAGCGCACGTACAGCGGGTCCTCGCCGCACCACGCGCAGCGCACGGTCCCGTCCTCGCCCCGGCGCAGGCCCTCGGCCAGTCGTGCCACGGCCTCGGAGCATATCGCACGCCGGGGGCGCCGGCTTCGCCTACGCCAGCCCCAGCTCCTCGAGCACGCCCTTCATCAGCAGCGGCCAGACCGTGGTGGCGTCCGCGAACACCTCGGCGAAGCGGCCGCCCTCGGCGGGGGGCACGAACTTGCCCCAGGAGACGCCCTCGGAGTACGTGCAGCCCGACAAGCCGCCCCAGTGCACGGGCTCGGGGCAGATGCGCACGGCGTACGCGTAGCGGGGGGGCACGAGGTCGACGCCGAGGCGGTGGTTCGTGATGTCGACGTACGGCCCGACCTCCTGCGCCCAGTTGCGCGGCACGCCGCCGCCGATCGTGAAGATGCCGAGCTTCCTCGCGGACAGCGCGAAGCGCGCGAAGCTGTTGAGGTCGAGGAAGGGGTTGTAGCGCGGGACGTGGTCCAGCAGCGCCAGCGGGTCGCTCACGCCCTTCTTCTGCGCCTGTTTCATGGCCCAGGTGGACAGGTCGAGCCCCAGCTCCGAGTCCGTGAAGGCCGGCACGTAGACCGGCACGTTCTTCAGGTAGGCGCTGCGCAGGACGCCCGAGCCCTGCGGGTCCTCGGCCAGCACCTGGCCCAGGGCGCGGTTGACGAGCTCGCTCGACAGCTCGCGCTCGCCGGCGAGCCGGTCGAGGGCGCGCGAGGTGAAGGCCTCGACGTAGTTGAGGTTCGACTCCATCTCGAGCGTGTCGTAGACGCGGTTGTAGCCCTTCTCGAACAGCTCCTCGTCGCTGGCCGATGGGTCGTGCCGGTAGTGCACCATGCCGACCGCCTCCGACATGCCGTGCGCCATCAGCGCGCCGGTCGAGACGACGGCCTGCACCATGCCGGTGTCGATCATCTTCGAGATGACCTTGCCCATCTTCGCGATCGTCATCGCCCCGGACAGCGTCAGGACGACGCTGCACTCCGGGTCCTTGACCATCGCGGTCGTCACCTCGAGGGCCTCGCCGAGCGAGCGGCCGCTGAACGCGGTGCGGGACATGGCCCGCAGCAGGCCGGAAAAGGACGTCACCTTGTCGAGGTCGAGGCTCTCCAGCGCGACCAGCCCGTCCTCGCGCCCGTCGTGGAACTCGCGCGCTTCGCTCATCTGCGCATCGTAGTGGCGCCCGGCGGGTCCCGCAACGCCGGCGGGCTAGGTGGTCGGGCCCCACAGGCGCACGCGGCCGTCGGCCAGCGCCACCGCGAGCTGGTTCGAGTCGCCGTAGAGCGCCAGCCCCACGAAGCACTCGCCGGCGGGGCCCCACAGGGCCGCGGCCGGGGCGCCGGTGACGACGTCCCACAGTTGCACGCAGTTGTCCTGGCAGACGCTGGCCAGGAACGAGCCGTCGGCCAGGAAGCACAGCGAGCTGGCCGGGCGCCGCAGCGGGCCGAGCGTCGCCTGGATCTCGCGGCTGCCGAGGTCGAAGACGCGCACGCAGCGGTCGTGGCTGGCGACCGCGATGTGCTGGCCGTCGGGCGACAGCGCCAGGATGTTGACGAGCGCCTCCGGCCCGCGGATCGTCGCCAGCAGCTTGCCGCGGTGGGGGTCGATCAGCCGAAGCACGCGCGCCGCGTGCCCGGTCAGCAGCCACTCGCCGCCGCCGGTCCAGGCGAGCGCCGTGACGCCGGAGGGCTGACGCAGCAGCTCCCGCCGGGCCTCGCCGGCGAGCGCCGCGCCCACGTCCCACAGCCGCAGGCTCGCGTCGAGCGAGCCCGTGGCGAGCGTCGCGCCGTCGGGGGAGAAGGCGAGCGCCCCGACCGACTGGTCGTGGCGCATCCGCACCGGGACCTCGCTGCCCCTGGCCATGTCCCACAGGTGCACGACACCGTCGACGTGCGCGGACGCGAGCAGCGCGCCGTCGGGGGAGAAGGCGAGCGCGAGCGCCGCGGCGTCGTGGCCCGAGCGGCGGTGCAGGTCGGTGCGCAGGACGTGGGCGCGGGCGCGCGAGCGCAGGTCCCACAGGCGGATGGCGCCGTCCGCCCCGGCGACGGCCAGCACGTCGGCCACCGGCGAGACCGCGGCCTCCTTCGTCGGCGGCGGCTCGCCGAAGGTGCCGAGGTCGCGGAAGGCCGAGCCGCCGCGCGAGCGCAGCGTGGCCGTGTCGAGCGGCCCGGGCAGGATGGCCGGCACCACGGGCGCCGCCGAGGGCAGCGTGGCCTCGGGATCGGACGGTGGCCTCGGCGCCGCGACCGTGCGCGTGGGGCCGGGCCCGGCGGCCGCCGGCGGGCGCTCGAGCGTCGCCTCGCCCCGCAGGCGCTCCTCGATCACGCGGATGATCTGCAGGATGCCGGTGCGCTCGGGGTCGAGCCGCTGCGCGCGGCGCGCCGCCTCGAGCGCGCTCGACAGGTCCGCCTCGGCCAGCAGCCGGCGGGCCTCGGCGTAGTTCGCCTCGTAGGCCCGCTTGCGCACGACCGGGTCGAGCGGCGCGTCC
>JBGASI010000005.1:0-34142 GCA_044229815.1 Vicinamibacteria bacterium
GGCGGAGGACCGCTCGCCCGCGGGTGGAGGCAGCCTGCAGCGCGGCGCGCAGCTCGTGCTGCAAGCCCTCGCGAGCCATCGCGACGGCGTTGAGGCTGGCCTGGCCGGGCGGCGGTCGCAGGTACGGGCTGACGTCGCCGTGGACGTAGAGGATCTCGCCCTTCGTGTCGGTCACCACCGAAGGTGGCGCGAACGACTTGAGCAGCGCGCGCCGGGTCAGGTCGGCGAGGTCGACGCGGCCGGGGGCCGCGGGTGACTCCGCCGGGCGCGGGGTCGACAGGTCGGCCGTGCGGGCGAACGTGGAGGGGAAGGACTGGCCGCTCGAGGCGAGCGGCTTGCGCCGGAAGAACTTGCTCCGGCGGTCGAGGGCGGAGAACAGGTCGACGTGGTTGCCGATGCTCTCGGAGGGCGCCAGGAAGAGGCCCCCCCCGGGCGCGAGCGCGTAATGGAAGGAGGGCAGCAGCCGGTCCTGCAGGGCCGGCTCGAAGTAGATGAGCACGTTGCGGCAGCTGAGCAGGTCGAGCTTCGTGAAGGGGGGGTCCTTGGCCAGGTCCTGGACCGCGAAGACGATCATGTCGCGGATCACCCGGCGCACGCGGTAGCCGCCGTCTTCCTTGCTGAAGAAGCGCGTCAGTCGCTCCGGCGTGACGTCGGCCGCGATGTTGGGCGGGTAGAGACCCGCGCGCGCGCTGGTGATCGCGTCCTCGTCGATGTCCGTGGCGTAGATCTGGATCCACGGCTCGAGGCCGGCGGCGTCGAGGTGCTCGCGCAGGACGATCGCGATCGAGTAGGCCTCCTCCCCCGTCGAGCAGCCGGCCACCCAGACGCGGATCGGGCGCTCCGGGGGCCGGTCCGCGAGGACGAGCGGGAGCACCTCGAGCCGAAGCGCCTCGAAGGCCGCCGGGTCGCGGAAGAAGCTCGTGACGTTGATCAGCAGCTCCTTGAACAGGAGCTGGACCTCCGCCGGCCTCTCGCGCAGGAGCTGGCCGTAGGCGTCCACCGTCTCGACCCCCACGACGCCCATCCGCCGCAGGACGCGACGGTGCACCGTGCTCTTCTTGTAGAGGGAGAAGTCGTGCCCCGTCTCCGCGCGGAGCTGCTGGAGCACCCGGCGCAGCGCGCCCGCCGTGGCGGGCAGCTCGGCGTCGCCGGGCCGGCCCGGCGCGGTCTTCAGGCACTCGCCGATGCGCGCCGGCATCTCCTCGACCGGCAGCACGTAGGTGGCGAGGCCGTTCTGGATCGCGCTCGTCGGCATGCCGTCGTAGCGGGCCCCGGCCGGTTCCTGTACCAGCGAGACCCCGCCGGCGCCGAGCACGGCGCGCAGGCCGAGCGTGCCGTCCGAGCCCGTGCCGGAGAGGACCACGGCGATCGCGGCCTCGCCCTGCTCCTGCGCGAGCGAGCGGAAGAAGGTGTCGATCGGCAGGCGCTGCCCGTGCGGGAGGTCGGGGACGCGCAGCTGCAGGACGCCGTCGAAGACCGTCAGGTCGCGGTTCGGGGGGATGACGTGCACGCGGTTGGCGACCACCGGCATCTGGTCCGTGGCCTCGACCACGGGCATGGTCGTGGTGCGCTGGAGGATCTCGGTGAGCAGGCTCGCGTGTCCGGGAGCGAGGTGCGGGACGAGGACGAACGCGACGCCGACGTCCGGCGCCTGGTTGCGGAAGAACTGCTCGAAGGCCTCGAGCCCGCCGGCCGAGGCGCCGATTGCCACGATCGGCGGGCGGGGCCGCGGGTCGGGGGGCGGCCGGGTCGGCCGGGGGGGTGCCGCGCCGCGACGTCCGGTCGGCCGCTTCATGGCAGGCACATTGTCGCACCCGCCGGCCTTCGTTCATAGGACGGCGCGAGCCATAATCCCGCGACCGCGGAGGTCCAGCCATGGACAAGACCCGCCTGCCCGGCCTGACGCCCGCCCGCCTCGGCGTCGAGGACTGGAAGCGCTCGATCGCGGACAAGCTCTATTACGCGCTCGCCCGCTTCCCGGCCGTGGCGACGCCCAACGACCGCTACCTGGCGGTCGCCCTCGCGGTGCGCGACCGCCTGCTCGAGCGCTGGCTCGCGACCGCCTCGACCTACGCCCGCGAGGGCAGCCGCACCGTCTGCTACCTCTCGGCCGAGTTCCTGCTCGGCCCGCACCTGGCGAACAACCTGCTGAACCTGGGCGTCGAGCGCGAGGTGCGCCAGGCGCTCGGCGAGATGGGCGACGACCTCGACGCGATCGTCGCGCAGGAGGAGGAGCCGGGGCTCGGCAACGGGGGCCTCGGCCGGCTGGCGGCCTGCTACCTCGACTCGCTGGCGACGCTCGAGATCCCGGCGATCGGCTACGGGATCCGCTACGAGTACGGCATCTTCGACCAGTCGATCCGCGACGGCTGGCAGGTCGAGTCCACCGACAACTGGCTGCGCCTGGGCAACCCGTGGGAGATCCCGCGCCCCGAGATCGCGTTCCCCGTGTTCCTCGGCGGTCGAACGCAGACCGCGCAGGACGCCGGGGGACGCCTGCGCGTCGCCTGGCTGCCCGAGCGCGTCGTGAAGGGCGTGGCGTACGACACGCCGATCCTCGGCTACCGGGTGAACACGGCCAACATGCTGCGGCTGTGGAGCGCGCAGGCGGCCGAGTCGTTCGACTTCGCAGCGTTCAACGAGGGCGACTACTACCGCGCCGTCGAGCAGAAGACCCTCTCGGAGAACATCACCAAGGTCCTCTACCCCAACGACGAGACGGCCGGCGGCAAGCAGCTGCGCCTCGAGCAGCAGTACTTCTTCGTCACCTGCGCGCTGCAGGCAACGACACCCACCCGGCGCTCGCCGTGGCCGAGCTGATGCGGCTGCTGGTCGACGTGCACGGCGCGCCCTGGGAGCGCGCCTGGGAGATCACGACCCGCACCTTCGGCTACACCAACCACACGCTGCTGCCGGAGGCCCTCGAGAAGTGGCCGCTGCCCCTCTTCCGGTCGCTGCTGCCGCGGCACCTGGAGATCGTCTACGAGGTCAACCGGCGCTTCCTCGACGAGGTGCGGCTGCGCTTCCCCGGCGACGAGGCCCGGGTGCAGCGGGTGTCGCTGGTCGACGAGTCGGGGCCGCGCTACGTGCGGATGGCGAACCTGGCCTGCGTCGGCTCACACGCGGTCAACGGCGTGGCGCGCCTGCACTCGCAGCTGCTGAAGGAAGAGCTGCTGCGCGACTTCTGCGAGCTGTGGCCGGAGAAGTTCAGGAACGTCACGAACGGCGTCACGCCGCGCCGCTTCGTGGCGCTCGTCAACCCGGGCCTCGCGGCGCTCGTCAGCGGCGCGATCGGCGAACGCTGGATCGGCGAGCTCGACGAGCTGCGCCGGCTCGAGCCGCTCGCCGAGGACGCCGCCTTCCGCGCCGCGTGGCGGGCGGTGAAGCTGGCGAACAAGACGGCGCTGGCCGCGGAGATCCGCGAGCGGGCGGGCGTCGCGGTCTCGCCCGAGTCGCTCTTCGACGTGCAAGTGAAGCGGTTCCACGAGTACAAGCGCCAGCACCTCAACGTGCTGCACGTGGCGGCGCTGCACGAGCGGCTGCGGCGGGACCCGGGGCACCAGGCACCGCCGCGCACGGTCGTCTTCGGCGGCAAGGCCGCGCCCGGCTACCGCACCGCCAAGCTGATCATCAAGCTCGTCCACTCGGTGGCGGCCGCCGTCAACGCCGACCCGGCGGTCGCCGGCCGGCTGCGCGTCGCGTTCCTGCCCGACTACAACGTGACGAACTGCCGGCGCATCTTCCCGGCGGCGGAGCTGTCGGAGCAGATCTCGACCGCGGGCAAGGAGGCCTCCGGCACCGGAAACATGAAGTTCTCGCTCAACGGCGCGCTGACGATCGGCACGCTCGACGGCGCGAACGTGGAGATCCGCGAGGACGTCGGGCCGGAGAACTTCTTCCTGTTCGGCCTCAGCGTCACGGACGTCGCGCGGCTGCGGGTGACGGGCTACCGCCCGCGGGAGCACTACGAACGCGACGAGGAGCTGCGCCTCGCGCTCGACCGCATCGGCTCCGGCTTCTACTCCCCGGAGGACCCGGGGCTGTTCCGCCCGCTCGTCGACTCGCTGCTCGAGAGCGACCCGTTCCTGCTGCTCGCGGACTTCCGCTCCTACGTCGACGCCCAGGATGCCGTCGGCCGCGCCTGGCTCGACGCCGAGCGCTGGACGCGCATGTCGATCCTCAACGTGGCGCGCATGGGACGCTTCTCCTCGGACCGTTCGATCGGCGACTACTGCCGCGAGATCTGGCACGTGGACCCCCAGCCGATCGTTCTCGGCTAGCGACCAGAGGAGCGGCCCGATGAGACGAGGAGCGACCCTCCACGCGACGATCGTGCTCGGCCTGCTGGCGGCCGCGACGCTGGCCGCGGACGCGCCCCGCCCCGCCGACCTGTCGTTCCTGCTCGACGCCCCGGCCGGGCGCGACGGCTTCGTGCGGGCGCGCCGCGGGCACCTCGTCCGCCCCGACGGCCGGCGCTTCCGGGCCTGGGGCGTGAACCTGACCGGCGCGGCGGCGCTGCCGCCGAAAGAGGACGCGCCGCGGCTGGCCGCGCTGCTGGCGAGCCGCGGCGTCAACGCAGCCCGCCTGCACTTCCTCGACCTCGACGCCCCGCGCGGCCTCGTCGCCGCCGGCACGAAGGACTCGCGCACGTTCGACGCGTCGATGCTCGACCGGCTCGACTTCTTCGTGGCGGAGCTGAAGCGGCGGGGCGTGTACACGGACCTCAACCTCAACGTCGGCCGGCGCTACCGGGCGGGCGACGGCGTGCGCGAGCACGATTGGCTCGGCTACGCGAAGGCCCTCACCCTCTACGACGAGGGGCTGGTGCGGCTGCAGCGGGAGTACGCGCGCGCGCTGCTCACGCACCGCAACCCTTACACGGGCAACGAGTACCGGAAGGAGCCGGCGGTCGTGCTGGTGGAGCTGGTCAACGAGAACTCGCTCGTCGAGTCGTGGTTTTCCGGGCGCCTGCTCGGGGAGAAGGCCACGAAGGCCCCCGGCACCTGGACGGACATCCCGGCGAGCTACGCGCGCGACCTGACGGCGCGCTACCAGGCCTGGCTGCGCCAGCGGCTCCCCGCGGCGCAGCTCGCGCGCCTGCGCGCGGAGGCAGGCGTCGGGACGGGTGGGGAGCTGCCGCGCCTGCGGCCGGACGAGTTCGCGCTTGCGTCGCGGCTGCGCTTCCGCACGGAGGCCTCGTTCTACGTCGAGACCGAGACGCGCTACTTCACGGCGATGGCGGCCTTCCTGCACGACGAGCTGGGCGTCGAGGCGCCGGTGGTGGGCACCGCGGACCACAACCACTACTGGAGCGGCTACCCGCTGCTGCGCTCGGTCGCGCGGCTCGACGTGGTGGACGGCCACGACTACTGGCAGCACCCGGATTACCTCGACGGCCGCACGACCGACGGCCACGCGCTGTTCCGCATCCCGAACACGGCGATGGTGGACGATCCGCTGCGCTCGACGGTGGTCGAGCTGGCGCGCTCGGCAGTGGCCGGGAAGCCCTACACCGTCTCCGAGGTGAACCACCCCTTCCCCAACGACTACGCGAGCGAGGGCATCCCGATCCTCGCCGCCTACGCCGCGCTGCAGGACTGGGACGGCGTCTTCTGGTACACGCTCGAGCACGACCCGCCGGCCGAGTGGCGGCCGCGGCTCGGCGGCCACTTCGACCTGCGCCCCGACCCGCTGAAGATGGCCCAGCTCGCCGCGGGCGCGCTCCTCTTCCTGCGCGCCGACGTGGCGCCGGCACGCGCGGCGCACCTGCGCTCCTACACCGCCGCCCAGGCCCTCGACAGCCTGCGCCTCCCGCACGAGGAGCGGCCGTTCTTCACGCCGGGCTTCGATCTCACGCTGCCGCTGCGCATGCGGGTGCGGATCCGCGGCCTCGACGGCGGCCCGAGCGACGTCGCTCCGGCGGCGCCGGCAGGGCCGATCGCCTCCGACACCGGCGAGCTCGTCTGGCGCCACGGCGCGAAGGGCACGGGCCTCGTCACCCTGGACGCGCCGCGCGCGCAGGCGATCGTTGGCTTCCCGCCGCGCGAGGGCACCCGGCTCAGCCACCTCGAGGCGCGAGTGGAGAACGCCTTCGCCGCGCTCACGCTGGGCGCGCTCGACGCCGAGCCGATCGCACGCTCTTCCCGGCTGCTGCTGGTCGCGGCCACCCGCGTCTCCAACACCGGCCAGGAGTGGAACGCGACCCGCACCGGGCTCGACGCCTGGGGCACGGCGCCGGTGCGTGTCGAACCGGTGCGCGGACGCGTCACGCTGCGCAGGCTGACGGGCGCCAGGCGCGTCGTCGCGAGGCCGCTCGACGCAGCGGGAGAGCCGAGCGGCCCGGCCCTCGAAGGGCTCGCGACGGCGGACGGCTGGCAGCTCGACCTGGGCGACGCCCCGGCCGGCTGGTACGTGGTCGCGGTGACGCGCTAGCGCTTCGCGGAAGCCGCGGGACGCGGGGCGGCACTCGGGCGGCCGACGAGCTGCGGCCGCTTCGTCGGGCCGAAGCCGACGTTCATCTCCTGGTCAAGCACGAGCGCTCTCCCGGTGAACCACAGCCGCAGCGTCGAGCAGAACGGCGTCTCGTGGAGGCAGGCCTTCACCGTGTAGGTGTCGTCGGCGGTCCAGGCGCCGGTCGCCGCCACCTTCTGCTCGCCGCCGCCCGTCAGCAACGTCCCGCCCCGGCGCCACTCGCCGTGGCCGCAGGGCACGCGCTGCTCACGGCCGCCGCTGCGCAGCACGAGCGTCGTCTCGGGACCGGTCTCGAGGCCGATCGCCTCGAGGCCGTCGTCGTTCTTGGGCAGCTCGAACAGCCGGCCGGAGACCTCGCGCGCGAGCGGCGAGGTGGGACGACCCGCCTGCGGCGGCAGGGTCAGGCTCGCGAGCTTCCGGGCGAGGCGCTCCTGCGGCGCGGCGTCCGGCGGGAGCGCCGCCGGCTTCATCCCCGGCAGCAGCTCGTCCCAGACAAGGTTGAGCACGGCCTGCATGTCGCGCACGCCGCTCGTGATCGCGACGACCGCGTCCTGCTCCGGCATCACGATGCAGTACTGGCCGAAGGCCCCGTCGCCGCGGTAGAAGCCATGGCGGCAGCGCCAGAACTGGTAGCCGTAGCCCTGGTCCCAGTCGCTCTCGGGGTTGCTGCCGTTCGAGGCCTGGCGCGAGGTGGCGAGGTCCACCCAGGCCGCCGGCAGGATCCGCCGGCCGTTCCACTCGCCGCGCCGGAGGTAGAGCTGGCCGAAGCGCGCGATGTCCTCGGTCGTCACCGAGAGCCCGAAGCCGCCCATGTTGACGCCCTGGGAGTTCGCCTCCCAGGCCGGGTGGGCGATCCCGAGCGGCTCGAACAGACGCGGCCGCAGGTACTCGAGGATCGGCTGCCCGGTGACCTTCTGCACGATCGCCGAGAGCATGAACGAGGCGGGCGTGTTGTAGACGAAGTGGGTGCCCGGCTTGTGGGCCACGGGCAGCGCCAGGAACGCGCGCGTGGGCGTCGGCTCGCTGCCGCTGTAGGCGAAGCGCTCGATGTCGGCCGCGTGGTGGCCCGTGGACATCGCCAGCAGGTCCCGCACGCGCATGTTCTTCAGGTTCTCGCTCGGCTCGGCCGGCGCTTCTCCGGGGAAGAAGGAGAGGACGCTGTCGTCGAGGCTCAGCTTGCCCTCGGCGATCGCGAGCCCGACGGCGGTCGAGGTGAAGCTCTTGCTCAGCGAGAAGAGCACGTGCGGATCGTCGCGCCGGTAAGGGCCCCACCAGCCCTCGGCCACGACCTGCCCGTGGCGCAGCACCATCAGGCTGTGGAGCGCGTCGATCTTCTTCTCGGCCGACTCGACGAAGGACAGGATCGCGGAGGACGCGACGCCCTGCGCCTCGGGCGTGCTGCGGGGCAACGAGGCGGGCTCGGCCGCGACGGCGACGGCAGGGACCGAGAGGGAGGCAACGAGCAGCAGCGAGGGGGCGAGTGCTCTCATGGGGCGGATTGTGTCAGAAGACGGCCCAGGGCAGGATCGCGGCGGCGGGTCGGCCCCGCGCCGCCGCCTGCCGCCGGCTAGCCCTTCGTCTCGAAGACGCCGAGCTGGCGGTTCTTCGCGACGTTGTCCCAGGCGAAGCAGCGGCCGTTCATCGCGACGTAGACGCCGTGGGGCAGGGCCTGGACGAACGACAGCGCGCTGCCGAGGTTGAACAGCCCGTCCGAGCTGCCGAAGGCGTAGGGCACCATCGCGCCCGTCAGCACGATCGTCTTTGGCAGGAAGGCCTCACCCAGCACGCGCGCGGTGTCGGTCATGGTGTCCGTCCCGTGCGTGATCACGATCCGCTCCTCGGCGGCCGAGCGGCAGTTGGCGAGCACGAGAGCGCGATCCGCGTCCGTCAGCTCGAGGCTGTCGACCATCATCAGCGTGCGCACCGCCAGCTCGAGCCGGCAGCGCCCGAGCTGCAGCATCTCCTGGATGTGCGTGTCCTGGAAGCGCAGCTGGCCGCTGATCTCGTCGTAGGTCTTGTCGAAGGTGCCGCCCGTGATGAAGACGCGGATCGCCGTCCCGGCCACGGCCCTCAGAGACCCTTCGTCGACACGTAGTAGGCCTCGTTCCAGCGCAGCTCCTTCTTGAGCTGGCGGATCGTGGTCGCCTCGTCGATCAGCACCAGCTCGATGCCGGCCATCTCGGCGTAGTCCTCGAGGTGCTCGACGCCGAGCGCCTGGGTGAAGGCCGTGTGGTGCGCGCCGCCGGCGTGGATCCAGGCGGCGGCCGCGACCTTGAGGCCCGGCTGCGGCACCCAGACCGCCCGGGCCGTGGGCAGCTTCGGCAGGGCGGCCTCCGGCTTCACCACGTCCACCGCGTTCACGATCAGCCGGAAGCGGTTGCCGAGGTCGACCAGCGAGGCGTTGAGCGCCGGGCCCGCCGGCACGTTGAACACGAGACGGGCCGGGTCGGCCTTGCCGCCGATGCCGAGCGGGTGCACCTCGAGCGAGGGCCGGCCCTCGGCGATCGAGGAGCAGACCTCCAGCATGTGCGCGCCGAGCACGCGCGGGTTGCGGGGGTCGAGGTGGTAGGTGTAGTCCTCCATGAACGAGGTGCCGCCGGGCAGCCCGCTCGCCATCACTTTCACCGCGCGTACGAGCGCCGCGGTCTTCCAGTCGCCCTCGGCGCCGAAGCCGTAGCCGTCCGCCATCAGCCGCTGCACCGCGAGGCCCGGCAGCTGGCCCAGACCGTGCAGGTCCTCGAAGGTGGTGGTGAAGGCGGAGAAGCCGCCCTCGCGCAGGAAGGCGCGCAGGCCCGCCTCGACGCGCGCCTGCTCGCGCAGGTTGGCCTGCTGGGCGTCGCTGGCCTTGATCTCGTAGGCCGCTCGATACTGCTCGAGCAGGGCGGTGATCTCCGTCTCCTGGACCTCGTTCACCATCGCCACCAGGTCGCCGACGCCGTAGCCGTTCACCGAGTAACCGAACTGGCGCTGCGCCGCGACCTTGTCGCCCTCTGTGACCGCCACCTCGCGCATGTTGTCGCCGAAGCGGGCCACCTTGAGCCGGCGCGTGTCGGCCCAGCCGCAGGCCGCGCGCGTCCAGGCGCCGACCTCGGCGTGCACCTGCTCGTCCTGCCAGTGGCCGACCACGACCTTGCGGTTCTGGCGCAGGCGCGTGCAGATGAACCCGAACTCGCGGTCGCCGTGGGCGGCCTGGTTCAGGTTCATGAAGTCCATGTCGATCGAGCCCCACGGCAGGTCGCGGTTGAACTGCGTGTGCAGGTGCAGGTAGGGCTTCTGCAGCGCGGTGAGGCCGCCGATCCACATCTTGGCCGGCGAGAAGGTGTGCATCCACAGCACGAGGCCGACGCAGTCCTTCGCGACGTTCGCCTCGGTCAGCAGCGCGTAGATCTCGTCGGGTGTCTTGACGACGGGCTTGAACACCACGCGACAGGCGACGCGCGGCGAGGCGTCGAGCGCCGCCGCGATCGTGCGCGAGTTCTCGGCCACCTGGGCGAGCGTCTCGGGGCCGTAGAGGTGCTGCGAGCCCGTCACGAACCAGACTTCCGACTGCTTGAGGTTGGGGATCAAGGCGTCCTCCTGGCCGGGTATGACCTCCAAGAGCATACCCGAGGGAGGGCGCCCGCGACGCCGACGTCGAAGAGGTCGTGCGCTCGACGGACCCGGTCCGCGGCGAGGGGTACTAGCGCCGTTTCGCGCGGCGCCCTTCGAGAAACGCGATGTCCTCGGCATCTCCTGGTGAAGAGCGGCTCGCCGCCGCGATCTTCTTGAGGCGGAGGAGGTCGGACTCCGAGGCCACGCGCAGGACGGTGGAGCGCGCCTTGACCGTGACCGCACGCCTGGCGAGCGTCGCGGCGGGCAGGGGGAAGTCGAACAGGAGGTCGATGCGCAGGCCCGTCTCCGGGTTCAGGAAATAGACGCTCGCGGGGGCGTCCAGGCGGAGCCGCGCCGCGGCCACCCTGCGGTTGTCGATCGTGGCCGTCACCTCTCCTGCGGCGTCGACCCGGGAGGCGAGCTCGAGTCCCCTGTCGTAGAAGGCGTCGACGAGCCCGCCGAGACCCGCGCCGGGCCGCGCGACGACGAAGTCGAAGTCCCGGGTCACGCGCCGCGAGCCGAGCACGACGAGGGCCATGCCCCCCACGAGCACCGGCTCGAGCCCCAGACCGGAGAGCGCCGCGGCCACGCTCCCGACTTCCTCCAGATGGGATGCGGCTGCCCGCACGTCACGACACCAGCGGCCGGAGCCCCGGGAGACGGCCGCTGAACGTCTTCATCCGGACGAGCTTCGGCGGCCCGCCGCGCAACTCGAGGACGGCGGCGGCGTAGCGGAGGTTCTCCGCGACGCGCCGAGCCGCGAGGAGCGAACGCCCTCGGGCCTGCCCTCCCAGCGTCGCGATCTGCCGCCGCCGCTCCGGCGAGAGCCGCTTCGCCCGCGCGCGCCCCCCGCGCCGCCCCAGCCGACGTGCCATCTCCCGGGCGTCCATCAGCCGATTCTTGCTTAGCGGCAAGCATGAGGCAAGCGGAGGGGCGCTGCTGCTATGATCCGCGCCATGCGACTTCTCCCGGCGGGCGTCGGCGTCCTCGCGCTTTCCCTCGGCGTCGCGTCCGCGCGCGCCCAGTCGCTCGCGCCCTACGAGCAGCTGACCCGGGACGTCCTGCGCGAGCTCGTCGAGATCCCGACCACGGAGTCCGGCGTCGGCGCGACGCCGGCCGCGCGGGCGATCGAGAGAAGGCTCCTCGCGGCCGGCTTCGCGCGAGAGGACGTGCAGGTCGTCGGCCCGAACGAGCGGAAGCTGAACCTGGTCGCCCGCCTGCGCGGGAGCGGCAAGGGGCGGCCGATCCTCCTGCTGTCGCACCTCGACGTGGTCGAGGCCCGAGCCGAGGACTGGTCGCCGGACCTGCCGCCGTTCCGGTTCGTCGAGAAGGGCGGCTTCTACTACGGCCGCGGCACGCAGGACATCAAGGACGGGGCGGCGCTGCTGAGCGCGAACTTCGTCCGCTGGAAGCAGGAAGGCTGGACGCCCTCGCGCGACCTCGTCCTCGCGCTGACCGCGGACGAGGAGACGGGCGCCGACGACGGCGTCGAGTGGCTGTTGCGAAACCGCCGCGCGCTCGTCGACGCGGAGTACTGCCTGAACACCGACAGCGGCGATTTCCAGTCGAAGGATGGAAAGCCGTACCTCGTCGCCGTGGCGGCGGCGGAGAAGAAGGTCTCGGTCCTGCGGCTCGAGACGACGAACCCGGGCGGCCACGGCTCGCTGCCGCGTCGGGACAACGCCATCTACGAGCTGGTCGCGGCCCTCGCCCGGGTCGAGACCTTCCGCTTCCCGGTCCTGCTCAGCCCCGTGACGCGGACCCAGCTCGAGCGCACGGCGGCCCTCGAGCAGGGGCAGGTCGCGGCGGACCTGCGCGCCGCGGCGGCCGGCCAGGCGGACGAGAAGGCCCTCGCGCGGCTCTCGGAGAGCCCGCACTACAACGCGATCCTGCGGACGACCTGCGTGCCGACACGGCTCGACGCCGGCCACGCCTCGAACGCGCTCCCGCAGCGCGCTCGAGCCTTCCTGAACTGCCGCATCCTCCCCGGCCACGACCCGGCCGACGTCCTCGCCGCCGTCCGCCGCGCGATCCCGGACGCGAAGGTCGACGTGGCGTGGGAGGCGATCGAGCCGATCACCGCCCCGGCGTCCGAGATGAACGCGACGGTGCTGCGCGCGGTCGAGCAGACGGCCGCGCGGCTGTGGCCGGGCGTCGCGGTCGCGCCGATCCTCGAGACGGGCGGCAGCGACGGCCGCTTCCTGCGCGCGGCGGGCATCCCCGCGTTCGGCGCCTCGGGGGTCTTTCTCGACGTGGACGACGTGCGCTCCCACGGCCGCGACGAGCGCGTCCGGGCCTCGGCCGTGATGGGCGGCCTGGCGTTCTACGACGTCCTCGTGCGCGCGCTCGCGCGCTGATCCTCGAGCGGTCTCAGTCCGCGGCCAGGCAGACCCGGTCCCGGCCCTCGCGCTTGGCGGCGTAGAGGGCCTCGTCCGCCCGACGGACCAGTTCCTCGCCCTCGACGGCCTCGCCCTCGAGCGAGGCGACGCCGGCGCTGATCGTGAGAGGGCCGCGCAGGCCCCGGCTGGCGGCGAGCGCGTCGCGGATCCGCTCGCCGACGTGACGGGCGCCCTCGGTGTCCGTCTCCGCGAGCAGCACCGCGAACTCCTCGCCACCGTAGCGGGTGACCGCGTCGACCCGGCGCGCCGCCGCGAGCAGGCAACCCGCCACCTCGCGCAGCGCCGCGTCCCCCGCGCGGTGGCCGAAGCTGTCGTTGTAGCGCTTGAAGTGGTCGACGTCGACGAGCACCAGCGCCAGGCGCCGGCCGAAGCGCCGGGCGCGCTCGGACTCGCGCCGCAGCTCCGACTCGAAGAAGCGCCGGTTGTGCAGGCCCGTCAACTCGTCGGTGACGGTGAGCGCGCGCACCGCCGCCTGCAGCCGCACCGCCTCGAGCGCGACGGCGAGCGGGCGCGCGATCGCGGCACAGGGCTCGAGCGTCGCGGCCTCGAAGGCCACGAACCCGCGGGTGGCGCCCTGCTGGACGAGCGGCAGCACCGCGAGCAGGCGGGGTGCCTCGCCGCGGGGCAGCAGGTCGGGCAGCACGCGGCGGGTCTCGACCCGCAGGGGCTCCGCGCCGGGCACGGGCGTCCAGCCGTCGAGCAGGCGCACGCGCGACCAGGCGACGGGGTCGGGCTCGCCGCCCTCGTAGAGGGCGAGCGCGATCGGCCGCGCGCCCAGGCCGGGCGCGTGCTCGTGCAGGAGCCTCAGGACCTCGGTCTCGTCGTGCGCGGCCTGCAGCGGAACGCTGAGCGCGCTGACGCGGTCCGCCCGCTCGGAGTCGACCACCCGCTGGCGCAGCCCCTGGCGCAGCACGCTCTCGCCGAGCGCCAGGCGGGCCACGTGCAGCAGGCCCTCGGCCTCGGCGCGCACGGCGTCGTCGGCCACCGGGCCGAGCACGGCCGGCACCGCGAGGCGCAGCCGGGAGAGCGCGGACTGCCAGGGGTGGGCCCCGTCGCCCGCGGCCTCGAGCCGCTGCAGCAGCTCGGTCAGGCCTCGCTCGAAGGCCGCCGGCGTGCCCTCGCCGAGGCTCCACTGCAGCCCGCCCACGAGGCGGCGGCTGGCGGCCTCGGCCTCGCTCTGTTTCAGGCTCGACCCGGCCCGAGCGGCGGCCGCCGCCATGTCCCGGGCGATCGCCTGCGGCAGGGCCTCGGGCCCGACGTCGAGGTCGACGGGCGGCGCCTGGGCGGCCGCGTCGCACGGCAGGCAGCCGCAGGAGCGACGGCCGGCGAACGTGGGCGGGATCGCCACCTCCGCGGGCAGGCCCTCGCCACCGAGCATGCGCTCGATGAGCAGCTCGACGGCGCGGCGGCCGGCTTCGTAGAGCGGATAGCGGATGGTGGCGAGCGGCGGGACGTGGGCCGAGGCCCTGAGGTGGTCATCGAAGCCGACGACCGCGACGTCCTCCGGGACGTCGAGGCCCGACTCGAGCAGCGCCCGCATCGTGCCGATCGCGGACACGTCGTTGCTGGCGAGGACGGCGGTGAACGGGTGGCCGCGCTCGAGCAGCGCGCGCATCGCATCGTAGCCGCCGGCCTCGCTGTGCAGGCCCTCCACGACGAGGGCATCGTCGGGCTCCAGGCCCAGCTCGCTCCGCAGGGCCAGGAAGGCCTCGAGGCGGGCACGGCTGTCGCCCGCGTCGCGCGGGTCGCCGGCGACGAACGCCACGCGACGATGGCCGTGGCCGGCCAGGTGCGCGAGCGCGAGCCGGATGCCGAGGGCGTTGTCGACGCGGACCGCGGGCTGGCCGTCGCCTCCGCCGACGAAGACCACCGGGTGGCCCGCCGCGGCCAGGCCGCGCACGTGCTCGCGCCGGGCGTCGGTGCGCAGGGGCGAGATGACCACCAGGCCGTCCGTGTTCCACGCGCCGACCGGGACGAAGTCGCCCTCGTCACCAGGCTCGGGCCAGGCGGGGTGGGCGCCTCGGGGGTCGCCGATCGGCGTCCCGAGGCCGCAGGCGAGGAGCACGTCGCAGCCCAGCGCGCGCGCGCCGTCGGCGACGCCGCGCAGCAGGGGTTCGAGGAACCAGTTGGGTGTCGTGCCCTCGTACACCTGCCAGCCGGCGATCACACCGATGGCCGGGCGCTCTCGTTTCGGTCGCGGGGAACGGGCGGCGAACGCCACGGCAGGCCTCAGTCCCGGGCGGTCGCCGCCAGGGAGAAGCGCGCGTCGTCGATCTCGACGTTCGTCTCGATCGCCTCGATGCGGATCGTCTGGCCGTCGGGCATGCCCTCGATCTCGTTCTCGATCGTGTAGGGCCAGAGGAAGCCCGCCACCTCGCGGTAGTCGCGGAAGCTCGTCCAGGCCACGACCGGCCCGCGCGGCCCGACCTGGCGCGACTCGACCCGCACCGGGAGCCACGAGCGCTCGTCGATGAAGTGGTACTCGACGTCTCCGCTCTTCTTCGCGACGCGGATTCGGTAGGCGTAGTGCCCGCCCACCTCGCTCTTGCCCTCGATCGCGACCCTGTGACCCTTGGCGGCGTAGTCGACGAGCGGGCCGTCGATGTCGGCCCGGTCGACCATGCCGCGGGCCGCCTCCTCCGGCAGGGCGGCGGGACGGCGGCTGACGGGCGAGATGCCCCAGCCCTCCCGGCCGTCCCAGGCCATCACCGCCGGCCGGCCCTCGGCCTCGAAGTCGGCGCGGAACCGCCCGGGCCGCTTCATCTCGATCACGAGCGAGTTCGTTCGCCCGCCCTGCGTCGCCCGCGCGCGCATGCGCACCGTCTGCGTGGCCCGCAGGCGCGCGAGGCCGCCGCGCGCCTCGAGGCTGCGGGCGATCACCTCGTCGACGGTCTGGGCGGGGGCGGGGAGGGCCGCGGCGACGGCGGCGGCCAGGGCCAGCAGGGTGGGGCGCAGCATCGGACGGGCCTCCTCGGTCAGGCGGGGCGACGCCGCGCCCGCTGCCCGATGGTACGGCTTCCGGCGGCCGTTTGGCGGCGGGTACCCGCGGGTGGTAGAAATGAAGGTTGCAGCTCATGGCCTCCTCCCCGACCGAGATCCGCCTCACGCTGAGCCCGAATCGCCGCTTCGAGGCCATCGACGTCAACGAGAGGATCGCCGGCGAGGCCGGGGACCTGCTGCGGCGCTACCGCAAGACGCTGTACTGCTCGCTGCACACGACCGCGGGCTACCTCGACCAGAGCCTGGCCGGGCGCATGCACCACCACCACGGGCGGCTCGCCCAGTTCTTCGACGCCTGGCACGCGGTCTTCCCGCCCGACGCGGCCTACCGCCACGACCAGATGGAGTTGCGCAGCGAGCTCTCGGACGAGCAGAAGGAGGTCGAGCCGCGCAACGGCGACTCGCACCTGACGTTCATCGGCTCGGGCCTGCGCAACTGCGTGACCTACCGCAACCAGCCGCTGGCGCCGGTCTACTTCATCGACCTCGACGGCACCAACGGGCCGACGCGCCGGCAGCGGCAGACGACGATCGTGGCGTACGACGAGGAACGCCTGGTGGCGCGCGGCTCGTTCCGGGTGCCCCTGTCGCGGCACCCGATCGACTCCGTGAACCTCACCGACCCGAGGCTGGGACTGGTCGAGCACGTCAACGACCTGCTGGCGGGCAGCGGGATCGCGAAGGGCCGTGTCGACATCACGCTCGCTTCCGCCGAGCGCAACGCGGGCCTGACCGTCAACGAGTACGAGACGATGCTGATGCGGCACGACCTCGTCGAGGTGCTGAAGGACCCGCTGAAGTTCGCGGCCCAGCGCGGCCGGCACATGATCGACGACCCGCTGGCGATCCCCAGCAAGACGCTCAACTACGCGAAGTACGACGTGCCGCGCCTGCTCAACTCCCTGATGGAGGCGCTGCGCTGGGACCAGTCGGTGCTCGAGCGCGCCATGGCCAAGCTGATGTCGGTGCCCGCGAGCCGGCTCCTGCGCTCGCGCCGCGTGACCTTCCTCGCCAGCCACGACGAGGCGGCCGGCCGCGCCACGCTGGTGCGCGGGCAGTACCAGAGCCCGATCCTCGTGCAGTGGCAGCCGGCCGAGTCGCAGGCACGCACGATCGAGATCGCGATCTTCGGCCTCAGCTGAGCCGCGCCGCCGCGAGCGCGCGGCCCTTCGCCGCCCACCAGTCCCGCGCCTCCTCCTCCGTCCACGAGGCGACGCCGCAGCGCTCGAGCGCCGCCGCGGCCAGCGCGGCCGACGCGGGGCGCTCGTCCGGGTCCTTGGCGAGACAGGCGAGGACCCAGGCCTCGAGCGGCGGAGGCAGGGCCCGGCCGAGCCGCTGCGAGGGCGGCACGGGCGGCGTGTGCAGGTGGTGGCCGCAGATCTCGATCACCGTGCGGCCCTCGAACACGTGCCGCCCGGTCAACAGGAAGTAGCCGATCGCGCCGACGGAGTAGAGGTCGGAGCGCGGGTCCGTGGCCGGCGAGCGGATCGCCTCCGGGGCGAGGTAGAGCGGCGTGCCGACGAGGGCGCCCTCGTGGCTGAGGCCGCCGTCGCCGTCGAGGTCCTTGACGAGGCCGAAGTCGACCACCTTCGCCACGTCCGAGAGGCCCCCGCGCTGGCACAGGATGATGTTCCCGGGCTTGACGTCCCGGTGCACGAGCCCGATGCCGTGGGCCTCGGCGAGGGCGCCGAGCACCTGCCGCAGCACGTGGACGACGCGGGCCGGCGCCTGCGGTCCGTCGCCCGCCACGAGCTGCTCGAGGCTCAGGCCGTCCAGGTACTCCATCGCGTAGTAGAAGACGCCCTCGGGCGTGCGGCCGAAGTCGAAGACCGAGACCGTGTTCGGGTGGCTGAGCCCGGCCGTCAGCTGCACCTCCCGCTCGAAGCGGCGCAGGCTGGCCTCGCCCACGCGCTCGGGCCGCAGCAGCTTCACGGCGGTGGGTCGCCGCAGCAGCGCGTGGCGCGCCCGGTAGACGACGCCCATCCCGCCCTCGCCCAGCTTCTCCTCGAGCGTGTACTGGCCGAGCTGCCGCGCGTGGCGCACCTCGCGCCGCAGCCCATAGATGACGGCCGAGCCGGCGCTGGCGACGGTGATCGCGGCGAGCAGCCACATCACCTTCCAGACGGAGAGGCGCACCGTCTCGGTCGACAGGGAGTAGACGGCCAGGGGAAGCGCGGCGGCGACGCTCACGGCGAGCGTCCGCCGCGCGGAGCTCGGGATGAAGATCGCCCGCGTGTAGAGCACGAGGTTCACCTGAACGAGCATCACCATGCCGCGCAGGTCGGGCTCGGGGATCGAGCCCGACGGCACGACGAGCACGAGCCCCCCCAGGCCGAGCAGCAGCAGCGCGTCGAGGCCGCGCAGCGCGCGCTCGGGACGCGCCCTGCCGCGGGCGTAGAGCCAGGTGCCGCCCACGAGCAGCAGGATGGCGTTCATCCCCAGGTGGCCGGCAGGCGTCATCGGGCCCTCCCGCCCGAGGCCCGCGAGCACCTGGCCGACCCCGTAGAACGTGACGGCGATCGTGAAGGCGAGGCCGCCGAACAGGCGCAGGCGGTCCTGCAACAGGCGTGCGTCGGCGGAGTCGCCGGGCCCGGAGCTGCCGGAGGGCACCTGAGGGCGCAGCGCCTGGGGGAACATGACGCGCAGTATAGCGAGCGACGCAGCCGCTACGGCGGCGGCGGGCGGTTCGCGAGCGCGCGCCACAGCGGGTTGTCGTGGCGCCGCTTGTAGCGCTCCAGGTCTTCGCCGCGCTTCTCCGCGTCCCAGATCCGCGGCTCGACCGGATCCGTCCCGAGCTCGTAGTCGAGGTCCGTCCACGCGCCGTCCGGCCGGAAGGCGTAGAAGGCCCGGTGGGCGGCGGTCTCCTCGAGGGCGGCGACGAGGTCGCGCAGGTAGGCGAGCGCGCCCTCGACACGCCGGCTGACGCCGAACTCGGCCGCCACGATCCGCGAAGCCGGGACGCCGTGGCTGTGTCTCCAGCGCGCGACGCAGAGCAGGTGCTCCCGCAGCGCCTGCGCGCCCCAGCGCGCCGTGGCCCCGCCCGGCCCGGCCGGCATCCGCTCCGGGTACGCGAAGCGACCCTTGTTCACGCGGAAGGTGACGTACTCCCACGGCTCGTAGAAATGGAAGGCGTACAGGACGCCGGGCGCCGCGACCGGCTCGAGCAGGGCCAGCCCCTCGGGCGAGGCGTAGAACGGGCCGTCGAGGAGGATCGGCGTGTCGGGGTCCGCCGCGCGGATGGCGGCGACGATCCGCCGGTTGAAGCCGTCGACGTCGGCCGGCGTCCCCTTCGCCAGACGCCTCCACTCCGCGTACCCGGGCGCGGCGGGCGTCTCGAAGCCGAACGCACGCTCGGGGTGCGGCTCGTTGAGCGGGTTGTACGCGACGATCGCCGGGTGTCCGCGCAGGCGACCCGCCAGCTGCTTCCAGAACGCCTCGGCCTGCGCCTGGAACGCCGCGTGCTTCCACAAACGCGCGTCGTCTCGGTCGCCGTTCAGCTGCCGCCAGCGCGCGCCGGGCAGCGAGATCATCCCGAGCACCACACCGACTCCCGCGCCCTGCGCGTCGTCGAGCGCCCGCCGCAGGGCGGCGAGGTCCTTCTCGTCGAGGGCGCGGAAGTCGTCGGCGCTGCCCATCAGGAAGTCGCGCCCGCTCGCCGGCCAGGCGTCGGGCAGCAGGCGAACGAAATCGAGGCCCGCGTCGCGCGCGGCCTGCCAGTACGCGGGGGTGAGGCGGCGGTTCTGGCTGTTCGCCCCGTGCCGCGGCGCGTCCCAGAAGGCCTCGCGCCCGTTCGCCGCCACGGACGAGCCCGAGGCGCCGAGGCAAAGGCCGAGGACCAGGACGCCGGTTCGTCTCACGCGTCCATGTTAGAGCCGGACCCGGATTCTCTAGGCGCGATCTCTAGGAGAGGACGGGTTTATTAGTGTTGCGCCGCGCCCGGGCGAACGCCGATCATGCCCGCCGATCTTCCCAAGGACTCAAACACTGGAGGAGAGCCCATGGCTCGACGGCTCGCTTTGTCTGTCGCCTCGCTCATTCTGGTCGGCTCGCTCGCGGCCGCACAGGACCCGGCCACCGCGGTGCTGGTCGGCCGGGTGACCGACCCGTCCGGCGCGGCGGTCGTCGGCGCCCGCGTCAGGGCCGTCCGCGAGGGAACGGGGCTCGGACGGGAGGGCACGACGGACGCCGCCGGAAGCTACGTCCTGTCGAGCCTCGCCCCGAGCGCCTACTCGGTCGCAGTCGAGGCGAGCGGCTTCGCTTCGAAGACGTTCCAGCAGGTGAGGCTCGAGGTGGGCCGGCGCGTGACGCTCGACGCGACCCTCGCCGTGAGCGGCGGCTCCGAGGCCGTCACGGTCGAGGAACGCGCCGCGGCGCTCGACACGACATCCTCGCTCGTGGGCGACGTGCTCTCCTCCGCCGCGATCGACAACCTCCCCCTGAACGGCCGGAACTTCCTGGAGCTCGCCTTCCTCGTGCCGGGCAACGCGCCCGCCCCGGGCTTCGACCCGACCAAGTCGAACAGCGTGGCGATCTCCTCGGCGGGCCAGCTCGGCCGCGGCGGCAACGTCACGATCGACGGCCAGGACAACAACGACGACGTGGTCGGCGGACCGCTCGCCAACCTGCCCCAGGACGCCGTGCAGGAGTTCCAGATCGCCACCAACCGCTTCTCGGCGGAGCAGGGCCGCTCAGCAGCCTCGGCGGTGAATGTCGTGACGAAGACGGGCACGGACGTCCTGCGCGGCACGGCCTCCGCCTTCGTGCGCGACGACCGGCTGCAGGGGCTGCCGGCCACCTTCGACCGGACGCAGGAAGACAAGCCGACCTTCAGCCGAGGGCAGTACTCGGCCACGCTGGGCGGGCCGCTCGTGCGCGGCAAGGCCTGGTGGTTCGGTGCTGTCGAGTACCGCGACCAGGACGCGGTCGTCCAGGTGGGCCAGCGCGACAGCGCGACGCGGAGCATCCGGCGCAGTTTCGCGCCCGCCCCGCTGCGCGACCTGCTGGCCACGGGACGCGTCGACGCCCAGCTCACGCCGCGCGACAACCTGGGCCTGCGCTACTCGTTCGAGGACGCGCAGGACACCGGCGCCAGCACGCTCGACCGCGCGATCGGCTCGGTCAGCCAGCGCCAGAAGAGCGAAAACACCTACCACCTCGGCCTGCTGAGCTGGACGCGCAGCGTGTCGTCGAGCGCCATCAACTCGCTCCGCGCGAGCTACAGCAGCTACGAGAACTCGATCGCGCCGCTGACGCCCGGCCGCCAGCTCACCTTCCCCAGCATCCAGGACGGCGCCAGCTTCCGCGTGCCGCAGGGCACGTCCCAGCAGCGCTTCCAGGCGAGCAACGCCTTCGCGTTCGTGAGGGGCAACCACGGCCTGAAGCTGGGCGTCGAGGTCTCGCGAACCAACGGGAAGTTCGACCTGGGCGTCTTCCGCGACGGCCGCGTGGAGCTCGTCCAGGACTTCCCGGCGTTCGACCTCAACCGCGACGGCCGGGTCGACGACGAGGACCTGCTGTTCGCGGTGACGCTGCGCAGCGGCAAGCCGGACCAGGACCTCGTCCTCGACGACTGCAACAGCACGTACCTCGCGGCCTTCGTGCAGGACGACTGGCGCGTCACACCGCAGCTGACGCTGAACGTGGGCCTGCGCTGGGAGATGGACACCGACGTCAAGAACGTCTCGGGCTACGGCGAGATCAACCCGCTGGTGAAGCCGTTCCTCCAGGGCGACCGCAAGCGCGACGCCGACAACTTCGGCCCCCGTGTGGGCTTTGCCTGGACCAACAGGGCCGGCTCGTTCCAGCTCCACGGCGGCTACGGCATCTACTACGACCGCGTGACGCTCGAGCTCCTGTCGCTCGAGCGCGGGCTCGACGGCCGTGCCCTGCCGGTCGAGGTGCGGGCCGGCAACGCGTTCTTCCTCGACCCCGCGACCGGCACGGTGCCGCCCTTCGCGCCCAGCTTCAGCAACCCGTTCACCGGCTTCATCCTGCCCGGCGCCGGCGCCTCCGGCATCAACATCATCGACAACCGCCTCGAGAACCCGAGCGTCCAGCAGTGGAACCTCGGCACGCAGCTGCGGCTGCCTTGGCAGGGCGTGCTGCGCCTCGACCTCGTCCACAATCGCGGGACCCACTTCATCATCGGCCGGCCGATCGGCGAGGTCATGAACCCGGTGGTCGGCGGACCCGATCGCGTGGTGAACCTCGAGTCCAGCGTCGGCACCCGCTACGACGGGCTGTTCGCGACTCTCGAGAAGCGCTGGAGCCGGGGCCAGCTGCTCCGCCTCTCCTACACCCTGTCGCGGGCCCGGAACTACGCGAACGACGACCAGATCCCGTTTGGCGCGGGTCCCGTCGATCCCAATGACCTGGAGCGGGAGTACGGCCCGACACCGAACGACCAGCGGCACAGGGTGGTTCTCTCGGGATCGCTGCTGCTGCCCTTGGCGCTGCGGCTGTCGCCGATCTGGACGATCGCCTCCGGTGTGCCGATGGACATCCTCATGCCGGACGCCTCGACCCGGGTCCCGACGCTGTCGCGCAACGCGGGCGGGCGGCAGTTCAAGGCCGCCGCCGCGCTCAACGCCTACCTCGCGCAGCGCAACGCCGCTGGCGGGATCGACGGCGTGCTGCTGCCGCTCGTCTCGAACGACGCGCGCTTCAACGACGGCTTCGACTCGCTCGACCTGCGCCTGTCCCGCTCGTTCGCGCTCTCCTCCCGCGCGCGACTCGAGGCGATCGTCGAGTGCTTCAACGTCCTGAACGTGGCGAACATCCTCGGCGTCTCGAAGTCCAACTACTCCGGCTTCTCGAACGTGCTGGTGCGGGACAGCGCCGAGCCGAGCGACCCCGGCTACCTGCGCTCGTCCTCGTTCGGCCGCGCGCTCACGACGGCGGGCGGCGTCTTCGGGTCGGGCGGCCCGCGGGCCTTCCAGTTCGGGCTGAGGCTGCAGTTCTGAGCTTACGGCCCACGCTCGAGCTGCAGCGGCGGATCTCGCTGCCCGCCGCGACCGGCCTCGTCGTGGGAGGGACGATCGGGGTCGGGATCTTCCTGACCCCGGCCGGCATGGCACGCTCGCTCGCGTCGCCCGCCTGGCTGCTGCTCGTCTGGCTGTTCATGGGGGGCGCCGCGCTGTGAGGCGCCCTGTTCTTCGGTGAGCTGGCGGCGCGCTTCCCGCTGGCGGGCGGCGGCTACGTCTACCTGCGCGAGGCGTACGGTCCGCTGCCGGCGTTCCTCTACGGCTGGAAGTGCCTGCTCGTCATGGACCCCGGCCTGACCGCCGCGCTCGCCACCGGCTTCGGCGCCTACGCGCAGGCCGCAGCACCGGGGCTTTCGCCCAAGGCCGCCGCGCTCGTGGCGATCGTCGCGGTGGCGGCGGCGAACGTGGCCGGCGTGCGCCTCGCCGCCGGCATCGGCCATGCGCTGGCGCTCCTGAAGATCGGCCTGCTGGTGGCGCTCGTCGTCTGGGGAGCGTCCGCCTCGGCGGGAGACGCGTCGCACTTCCTGCCGTTCGTCGAGCGCCGCGCGGGCGCGCCACCGCTGTTCCCCGCCCTGGCCGGCGCTGTCGTTTCGGCGTTCTTCTCGTTCGGCGGCTGGTGGGAGGCGAGCAAGCTCGCCGGTGAGGTCCGCGACCCGCAACGAACCGTGCCCCGGGCGCTCACCCTGGGCGTCGTCACGGTGACGCTGCTCTACGTCGCGGTGAGCGCCATGTTCGTGCGGCTGGTGCCGATCGAGGCGGTCTCGTCGAGCGAGGCCTTCGCGGCGCAGGCCGGGGCGGCGCTCTTCGGGGCCGCGGGCGGGCGCATCCTCTCGGCCCTGGTGGCCCTCTTCGTGCTCGGCAGCCTGTTCGCCTTCATGACGATGGCCCCGCGTGTCTACTACGCGATGGCGCGCGACGGCGCGGTACCGGCCTTCGTCGGCCGCCTCGATCCCCGCACGGGCGCCCCGGCGCGCGCCGTGCTGGTCCAGGCGGCGCTCGCCGCGCTGCTCGTGGCCCTGGGGAGCTTCGACGCGATCGTGGCGTACTTCGTGTTCGTGACGGTCGGGTTCCTGGCCCTCACCGTCCTCGGCCTCGTCCGACTGCGCCGCCGAACGCCGTCGGCCGCCTATGCGACGCCCTTCTATCCCCTCACGCCGCTGCTCTTCCTCACCAGCGTGGCTCTAGTGCTCGTGCTGCTCGCGGGCGGGCGGCCGCGGGAGGCGGCGCTCGGCGTGGCCGTCGTGGCGCTGGGCGTGCCGGTCTACTTCCTCTTCGCGCGCCGGGGGCCGGCGTGAGCTCAGCGCTTCGGCGTCCCGAGGTCGTACACGGTGGTCGCGGGCTGGTAGGCCTTCCAGTCGAACCAGTACTCCTTGAGGGCCTTGACCTTGGTGAGCTGGCGCCCGGCCAGCGGACCGGCGACCGCGCGGCCGGCGAAGTCCCACTCGCTCCCGGTCTCGGCGTCGACCAGCGGCAGCGGCGACGGGCCGGCCCGCGCCAGCAACTCGAGCCTGCGGCCATCGACGCGGCGGTCGAACACGCGGATCGACTTCCCGTCCGGGCCGACCACGAGCACGATCGGGACGGCGCCGACCACGTCCACGACCGGGCTCTGCCCGCGCAGCAGCGGGAAGGGGTAGGCCTTCGATCGGCCGTTCAGCGTGACACCGACCACCACGGCGCGCGGCTCCAGCGGGTCGCCCTTGACCCGCCGGGTCACGGTCTCGACCTTCTTCATCCGCCGCTCCCAGTTCGACGGGGCGTAGTCCTCCTGCCTCCCGGCCACCGGCTTCAGGACGCGGCCGCCCGGGCGCTCGGCCTTCCAGACCCCGAACGCCACCTCGTCGTGGACGACACCGGCGAGCCGACGCCCCTCGAGCGGTCCCTGGATCGCCTCACCGCTCACCTGCTGCCACCAGGAGCCGGTCTGCTCGTCGCGCATGATGAAGTTCTGGTTGTTGATCCCGAACAGGCGGAAGTCCAGCGCCTGTCCGTCGATCGTCCGCTCCCAGACCAGGGCGGTATGGCACAGCGTTCAATAGGTGCTGACGAGCGGCGTGCCTCCGACGCTGTCCTGGACCAGGTGGTGGTACGCCATCTGCCGCACGGGCCACGCCACCGCTTCGCCGGCGAGCTCGACGGCCACCACCATGTCCGCGTCGCCGACGAAGTCGACGCGGCTCGCGCGCTCGTACTCGGCCTTCGGGACGGGGTTGAACATCCACTCGAAGTGGTTCTGCCGCGCGAACCAGGCGGACGCAGCGGCGGCGAGCGCGAGCGCGCTGATCGGCAGCCACTGCCGGCGCCGCGCGACGCCGTGCCACAGGCGGACCAGCAGCGGCAGGAGCAGGAGGAGCGCGGCCAGAGTCGCCAGCGGGGCGCTGCGCCTCAGCTCGTAGGCGAGAGAGACGCCCGTCGGGCTCTGCGCGCGAAAGGGATGGAGCAGGACGACTGGCACCAGGACCCAGGCGGCCCCGCCCGCGACGAGCAGGGTCGCGAGCGCCCACGCCGTCCGCCGATCGTCCCGCAGCTGCCGCAGGTTCTGCACGTGAGTCACCTCGCTGGTGAGAGAGAGCCGGACGAGTCTATGACGCTTTTCGCTGGAGGAGCACATGGCCTGGATCAAGACCATCCCGTTCACCGAGGCTGACGAGACGCTGCGCAAGGCGCTCGAGGCGCAGCACGCCCTCTACCCGAAGGAGTACGCGCGCGACCCTGGCGACGACGGCAGCGAGAGCATCGTGGCCACCCACACGCTCATCCCCTCGGCGCTGCACCACGCCTTCGCCACCCTCGGCTCGCTCCTCTCGCCCGAGCTGCCGCTGAGCCGTCGCCAGCACGAGATGATCACGACGCGCGTCTCGGCCGTGAACCGGTGCCACTATTGACTGGACTCTCACGCAGAGTTTCTGCGTGCCGTGACGCTCGACGAGACGTTCGTCCAGTCACTGGTCGAGGACTACGAGAACGCGCCGCTGTCGGAGGCGGACCGGGCCATGCTCGACTACGCGACGAAGCTGACCCGCAACGCGACGCGGGTCACCCGCGCGGACCACGAGCGGCTGCGCGCGGCGGGCTTCGACGACCGGGGGATCCTGCAGATCACGCTGATCGCTGCGTGGTTCAACTACATCAACCGCGTCGCGGACGCGCTGGGGGTGGGACGGGAGTAGGCCTCGTGGCGGCGGGCCGCGCTGGCGCAGCTCGCGGGGCGGGGGTATAACGCGCGCGGAGGTTCGCCATGACCCGCCAGCCGCGCACTCTCGCCCTCGCTGCCAGCGTGACGGTCCTGTTCGGGGCCGCCGCGTCCGCGTTCGCGGCCGCGATCCCCTCGCCCTCGGAGTTCCTGGGGCTCCAGGTCGGCGCCGACCGCACGGTCGCCGACTACCGGCAGGTCCGCCAGTACTTCGACGCGCTGGCGGCGGCTTCGCCGCGCGTCGACGTGGAGGTCCTCGGCAAGACGACGCTGGGCGAGGAGCTGTTCATGGCGGTCGTCTCCTCGCAGCGCAACCTGGAGAACCGCAAGCGGTTGCAGCAGATCGCGCGGCGGCTGGCCGATCCGCGCGGGCTCACGCCCGCCGAGGCCGACGCGCTCGTGGCCGAGGGCAAGGTGTTCCTGCTCGTCACCTGCAACATCCACTCGACCGAGATCGGCGCCTCGCAGATGGCGATGGAGTGGGCGCACGCGCTGGCGGTGGCCCAGGACGAGACGACCCGCCGGCGGCTCGACGACGTGGTGCTGCTGCTGCTGCCGTCGATCAACCCCGACGGCCAGATCATGGAGACCGAGTGGTACCGCAAGAACCTCGGCACGAAGTACGAGGGCGGGCGCATGCCATGGCTGTACCACCACTACACGGGCCACGACGACAACCGCGACTGGTTCATGCTGACGCAGAAGGAGACGCAGGCCGTCTCGCGGATGGTCTACCACGACTGGCTGCCGCAGGTCTGGCTCGACGAGCACCAGATGGGGGCGAGCGGGCCGCGCATGTTCGTGCCGCCGTACTCGGAGCCGGTCGACCCCGACATCCACCCGCTCGTCTGGCGCGACGTCAACCTGATCGGCGCCAACATGGCGTTCCGCCTGGAGCAGGCGAGGAAGACGGGGGTCATCTACGGCTACGTGTTCGACGCCTACTGGCCGGGCGGGACGAAGAACACGGCGTGGTGGAAGAACGTCTCGGGACTGCTGACGGAGGTGGCCTCGGCGCGCTTCGCGACGCCCGTCCGCGTCGAGCCGGGCGAGCTCTCCGGCGGAGGCAAGGGCCTCGTCGACTACGGCCCGCAGACGAACTTCCCGAGCCCGTGGCCGGGCGGCGTGTGGCGCATGCGCGACGTGATGGACTACGAGCGCATCGCCTCGGACGCGATCCTGGAGACCTGCTCGGAGCGGCGGGCCGACTTCCTGAGGAACGCGCTGGTGCGCGCGCAGGACGCGATCGCGAGCTTCGGCCCCCGCGACGCCTACAGGATCCCGGCGCTGCAGCACGACCGGGCGGGCGCCCAGCGCCTGGCGGCGCTGCTGCTCGAGCACGGCGTCGAGCTGATGGCCGCCGCGAACGGCGACGTCTGGGCGCCGCTCGCGCAGCCGTACGGCCGCTTCGTGAACGAGATGCTCTCCCTGCAGCGCTACCCCGAGATCAAGCTGGTGCCGGGCAAGGAGGTGGTGCGCCCCTACGACGTCTCGGCCTGGTCGCTGCCCCTGATGATGGGCGTGACGGCCGAGCGAGCCACGCTGCCGGACGGCCTCGTGCCGTGGACGCCGGCGGCCCCGGCCCTCCCGGCCGGGTCGTCCGCCATGGCGCTCGAGCCGGAGGGCCCCGAGACGGCGCGCCTGGTGAACGCCGGCCTGCGCGGCGGCAGCGCCCGCATCGCGCGCGCGCCGCTCGCGCTCGCGGGGCGCGAGTGGCCGGCCGGCACCGTGTTCCTCGACCCGGCCGGCGCGCGGGCGGCGGCGGCGAAGGCGGTCGCGGGCCAGTCGTGGACGGCCGTCCCGGGCCTGCCGGACGCGGCTGAGCCGCTGCGCGCGCCGCGGGTCGGCCTCTACAAGCCGTGGGCCGCCTCGATGGACGAGGGCTGGACCCGCTTCGTGCTGGAGCAGTACGGCTTCGAGCCGAAGCCTCTCGACAACAGGGCGATCCGCGCGGGAGGCCTGAACGCGGCCTTCGACGTGGTGGTGCTGCCGGACGTCCCGAAGGAGGTGATCGGGACCGGCAAGCCCAAGCGCGACGAGGGGGCGATGCGTTACTACCCCGAGCTGCCGGCCGAGTACGCGGGCGGGCTCGAGAAGGAGGGCGCCGCGGCGCTCAAGGACTTCGTGGAGAAGGGCGGCACGATCGTGGCGCTCTCGTCCTCCGCCGACTACGTGATCGACGAGCTGGCGCTGCCCGTGCGCGGCGGCGTGCCGCGCGGCTCCGACTTCGCGGTCGCCGGCTCGCTGCTGCGCGCGCGCGTCGTCGCGGGCCACCCGGTAACCTACGGCCTGCCACGCGAGGTCGCGCTCTTCCAGGACGAGCCGGTGGCCTTCGACACGGTCCTGCCCGGTCCCGACATGGAACGCTGGGTGCTCGCGAGCTACCCCGAGGCCGCCGCCGACGTGCTGCTCTCCGGCTGGGCGCGCGGCACCGAGGCCGTGACGCGCAAGGCGGCGGCGGTCGCGCTCACCTTCGGCAAGGGTCGCGTGGTGCTGCTCGGCTTCCGCGCGCAGCACCGCGCGCAGACACCGGGCACCTTCCCGTTCCTCTTCAACGCCCTCTACTGGTCGACGGCGAGATAGGACGGCACTGCGGGCTCAGGGCTCAGGCCGGTACGGAGCGCTCGAGCACCGCCTTGACGACCGAGGCGCCGTGGAAGCGCCCGTTCTCGATGAAGACGCGGTTGCTGTCGGCGCCGGAGACGATGGCGCCGGCGAGGAAGAGACCGGGCACGTTCGTCTCGTAGCTGCGCGGGTCGTGCTCGGGGCGTAGGCTCGCGGGGTCGACGCGCACGCCGGCGCCCTCGAGCAGGCCGACGTCCGGGCGGTAGCCGGTCAACAGGAAGACCGCCTCGGCCGGCAGCGTCTCCGGTCCGGCCGGGCCCTCGATCAGCACGCGGTCGCGCCGGATCTCGAGCGGCAGGCTCTCGAAGCGCGCCATGATCGAACCCTCGGCGATCCGGTTCTCGAGGTCCGGCTTCACCCAGTACTTGACCGAGCCCGACACTCGCTCGCGCCGGTGCACGAGCGTCACCTGGGCGCCGGCGTGGTACAGCGCGAGCGCGGCCTCGGCCGCCGAGTTGCTCCCGCCCACGACCACGACCTGGCGGCGGTGGTACGGGTGGGGCTCGTCGAAATAGTGGGAGACGTGGGGCAGGTCCTCGCCCGGAATGCCGAGGCGGTTGGGGTTGTCGTAGTAGCCGGTGGCCACGACGACGTTGCGCGCCCGCCGCGTGCGCTCGGCGGCCGACGGGGCGCTGACGGTGCGCAGCGCGAAGACCCCGCCCTCGGGGCGGATCTCCAGCACGCGCTCGCCGACGGAGACCGAGAGCCGGCAGGTGTCGACGACCCGGCGGTAGTAGTTGAGGGCCTCCTCGCGCGTCGGCTTCGCGTTCGGGGTGACGAAGGGCAGGTTGCCGAGCTCGAGCAGCTCCGCCGTCGTGAAGAAGGTCATCCCGCGCGGGAACCGGTAGAGCGCGTTGACGAGGACACCCTTCTCCAGGACCTCGTAGTCGAGCCCGCCGCGGGCGGCGGCGATCGCGACGGCGAGGCCGGCAGGCCCGCCCCCGACCACGATCAGGTCGCGCGGTTCTTCCATCAGGGCCATCTTACGGGCGTCTTGGCGTCTCGGCAGAATAGGCAAAAGGGTGGAATTGGGCGATTTCCATGGATCATCGGGCTCATACACGTTGCTAGAATGCCTCCATGGCTGCCCGCTCCATCGGCACTGGCACACTCTCCTTCGGGATGGTCTCGATCCCGATCCGCCTGTACTCGGCCGGCGAGTCGGCCTCGGCGGTCTCGTTCAACCTGCTCCACGGCAAGTGCAAGTCGCGGCTGAAGCAGCAATACGTCTGCCCGAAGGACAACGAGATCGTCCCGCGCGACCAGATGGTGAAGGGCTACGAGTTCTCGAAGGAGCAGTACGTCACTTTCACCGAGGACGAGCTCAAGGCGATGGCCGAGGAGTCGCAGAAGGCCATCGAGATCACCGAGTTCGTGCCCGGGGCGACGGTCGACCCCGTGTACTTCGACGGGGCCTACTACCTCGGCCCGGACAAGGGCGGCGAGAAGGCCTATCGCCTGCTGAACGAGGCGATGAAGCAGACGGGGCGCGCGGCGCTCGCGAAGTGGGCAGCGCGCGGCAAGCAGTACCTCGTGATGATCCGGCCCGCGGGCAACGGGCTGGTGATGCAGCAGCTGCTCTACGCGGACGAGGTGCGGCCGATCTCGGAGGTCCCGATCGAGGACGCCGAGGTGAAGGACAACGAGCTGAAGCTCGCCGTGCAGATCATCGAGCAGATCGCCCGTGACGAGTTCCACCCCGAGAGCTACGAGGACGAGGTCCGCAAGCGCTACCACGAGGCGATCCAGCGCAAGGTGGAGGGCCAGGAGGTGACGGCGGCCCCCGAGGCCCCGCGCGCGCAGATCATCGACCTGATGGAGGCCCTCAAGGCCAGTCTCGCCGCGAAGACCGCCGCCAGCGCCGCCGCGGCCGTTGCGCGCGAGCCGGGCGCCGCCACCGGCACGGAAGGCCGCTAGGCGTTGCCGGGGCCGCCGCCGGGAGGAGCCGACTCGCTCGCGCAGGTCGCGCGCGACGTGGTCGCCTGTGAGCGCTGCCCGCGCCTGCGGGGCTGGTGCCGGAAGGTGGCGCGCGAGAAGGTGAAGCGGTTCCGCGACGAGGAGTACTGGGGCCGGCCGGTCCCGGGCTTCGGCGACGCGCGGGCCCGCCTGCTCGTCGTCGGCCTGGCCCCCGCCGCCCACGGCGCCAACCGCACCGGCCGGGTGTTCACCGGCGACCGCTCCGGGGACTTCCTCTTCGCGGGCCTGCACCGCGCGGGCTTCGCCAGCCAGCCGGAGTCGACCGGCCGCGAGGACGGGCTCGCCCTGCGCGACTGCTACGTGACGCCGGTCGGGCGCTGCGCCCCGCCGCAGAACCGGCCGACGCCGGCCGAGCTCGGGCGCTGCCGAGCGTTGTCGCAACAGAACACCTTCACCGGCCGCCTGACCCCCGCGGGCTTCGACGCGGTGCTCCAGGCGGCGAAGAGCCACGCCACGGAAGGCCGGCGCGCCCCGGCCGGGAGGAAACCTCGATGACCCGCGCCGCCGCCCTGTTCGCGCTGGCCGCCCTGTGGAGCGCCGCGCCCGCGCAGGCCGAGCCGCGCTCGGTCAGCTTCCATTCCACGGCGCTCGGCCGCGACGTCTCCTACGTGGTGGACCTGCCGCCGTCCTACGCCGCGGCGCCCACGCGCCGCTACCCCGTCGTCTACGCCCTGCACGGGCTGTTCGAGGGCCCCGGGTTCTGGGAGAGACGCGGACTCGCACCGATCCTCGCGCGCCTGCGCGAGACCGGCGCCGTGCCGGAGTTCCTGGTCGTGGCCGTCGACGGCGGCAACTCGTTCTTCGTCAACTCGCCGGCCGGCCGCTTCTTCGACCTGGTGACGCAGGACCTCGTGGCGCACGTCGAGTCCACCTACCGCGTCGTCCCCGGCCGCGCCTCGCGGGCGCTGCTCGGCGTCTCGATGGGCGGCTACGCCGCGCTGCACGCGGCGTTCGAGCGCCCGGAGCTGGCGGCGGCCGTCGCGACGCACAGCGCGATGCTGCTCGAGCAGGTCCCCTCGCTCGAGCAGGGCGCCGGCCGCTGGCACATGGCCGCCTTCAACGCCGTCTTCGGCAGCCCGATCGACCTCGCGCTGTGGAACGCCAACGACCCGCTGACCCTCGCGCGTCGGGTCGACCCGAAGCAGGCGCCGGCGCTGTACTTCGACTGCGGCAGCGAGGATCGCTACGGCCTGGCGACGGGCAACCGCGACCTGCACCGCGCCCTCGAGGAGCGTGGCGTCGCCCACGCCTTCGAGCTGGCGCCGGGCGACCACGGCTACGACTTCGTGCGGGCGCGGCTCGAGAAGAGCCTGCGCTTCCTCGGCGAGCGGCTCAGGCCTCCCGCAGGGCCGAGGTGATCGGCAGCCGCGCGCCGCGCAGGGCGGGCAGCAGGCCGCCGAGCAGGCCCATCAGCAGCGCGAACGTCATCCCCGTCAGCACGATCCCGGGCGTGATGCGGAAGGCGAAGGCGATCTCGCTGAAGCTCGAGGTCTGCCCGGTGCCGGTCGAGTAGCCGTTCATCGGGAACGCCAGCAGGCAGCCGATCACCCCGCCGACGAGCGCCAGGATCACCGACTCGATCAGGAACGAGGCCAGGATGGCGCGGCGCGAGAAGCCGAGCGCGCGCAGGGTGCCGATCTCGCGGGTGCGGGCGGCGACGATCGCGTACATGGTGTTGATCGCGCCGAACACGGCCCCCACGCCCATCACGATCGCGACGAAGCTGGCGAGGCCCGAGAGCGTGCGGGCGAGCGGCCCGGCCTGCTCCTCGTAGTACCTGCGCTCCGAGAGCGCCTGCAGCTGCATCTGCGGCTGGGCGCGGATCCAGCGGTCGAGCTCGGGAATCGCGGCCGGGTCCTTCATCCGCACGACCAGCGAGTTGCTGCCGGCCCCGCGCTGGAAGATCGCGCCGAGCGTGTCGTAGTCGCCCCACAGCTCGCTCTCGAAGGCGCCGCCCGTCGACTCGAAGATGCCGACGATCTTGAACTGCTTCTGCTGGTACTTCACGCTGCCGCCCAGCTGCAGGCCGGCGATCCGGGTGAGCAGCTTGCGGCCGACGATCACCTCGTCGAGCCCCGGCGTGAAGCTGCGGCCCTCCACGACGCGGATCCCGCCGCGCACCTCGAAGGCCCGCTGGGTGACCGCGCGCAGCGTCACGTTGGCCGGCTGGCCGTCGCCGAGGCGCGCCAGGCCGATCACGACCACCCACTCCCAGGACGCGAGCGGCGCGCCGGAGGCGTCGCGCGCGACGCGCTCGTCGACCACGATCATGTTGCGGTCGGCCAGCGGGACGCCGGAGGTCAGCTCCGAGCTCGAGCCGCGCTGCACGATCATGGCGTTGTCGGGGCGGCCGGTCGAGCGCAGGGCGGCCTTGAAGCCCTCCGACATCGACATCAGCACGGCAAACACCGCCACCACCAGCGCGATGCCGCCGACGGCCAGCAGCGTCAGCTGCCAGCGCACGCGCACGTTGCGGATGTTGTAGTGGATCGGCAGGGCCATCGCTACACCGTCCTCAGCATGTCGGTGATCCGGGCGCGGTAGGCGTTGAGCGCCGGCAGGAAGCCGGCGACGAAGCCGAGAAACAGCGCCACCCCGAAGCCGAGCAGCGCGACGAGCGGCTGCAGGGTGAGCTCGCTCAGGCCGAGCCCCGAGAGCGCGTCCTTGATCCCCGGCGCGTGGGTCACGACCCAGAGCAGGCCCTTGCTGGAGGCGATGCCGACGGCCCCGCCCAGCACGCCGATCAGCATCGACTCCGCCACCACCAGGCCCATCACCTGGCGGCTGGTGAAGCCGAGGGTCTTGAGGACGCCGATCTCCTTGCGCCGCTCGCGCACCGCGATGCTCATCGTGTTCGCGACCACGAGCAGGATGGTGAAGGTGACGGCCACGCCGATGCCGTTGAGCAGCAGCGCCAGGTTGCCGGCCATCGCCACGAAGCTCGCCGCGAAGGCCTTCTCGGTCTCGGTGCGGGTCTGCGCGTCGGAGTTCTCGAACAGCGCGTCGATCGCCTTGCTGACCTCGCCCGCCTTCTCGGGGTCCTCGATCTCGACGTAGTAGGTGCCCGCCCCGAGGCGGCGGCCGGTGGCCTCGTAGAGGTACTTGAAGTTGAAGACCATCATGTTCGTGTCGGTGCCCGGGTACTTCGCGGGGTCGGTATCGAAGATGCCCTCGACCACGAACTCGAACGGCCCGTCCCGCTTGCGGTAGGGCGGGATGAAGCTCTCGAGGAAGAAGCTGTCGCCGACCTTCCAGCCGAAGCGGTCGGCCAGCTTGCGGCCGATCACGCAGCCGCGCAGGTCCTGCAGGAAGGCCTGGTACTGCTGGGGCGGCAGCTGGTACTCGGGGTACATGGCGAAGAACGGCTCGGGGTCGACGGCGATGTTCGGGAAGAAGCTGCTGAAGTCGGGCCCGGTGGAGGACTCCTCGGCCGGCTGCTCCTCCTTCTTCGCGGGCAGCGAGCCGCCGAACCAGGCGTTCACCGCCACCCGCTTGACGCCGGGCACCGACTGGATCCGGCCGCCGTACGAGAGCGGCAGGTTGAAGACGATGCTGACGGAGTGACGCGTGACCAGCCGCTTGGCGCTCGTGCCGGCGAGCAGGCCGTTGACCTGGGCCAGCACCGACTGCAGCGTGCAGAAGAGGAAGATGCACAGGGCCATCGCCAGCACCGTGAGCGCGGTGCGGAACCAGTTGCGACGCAGGTGCTTGAGCAGGTAGGGCAGGAACTTCATGGGGCCTCCGCGCTCAGTCCCGAAGGACGCCCTTCTCGAGGTGGTGCTGCACCCTCGCGCGCTCGGCCGCGCGCGGGTCGTGCGTCACCATCACGATCGTCTTGCCGAAGTCCTTGTTGAGCGTGCCCATCAGCTCGAGGATCTCGGTCGCGCTCGTGGCGTCGAGGTC
>JBGASI010000006.1:0-27882 GCA_044229815.1 Vicinamibacteria bacterium
CGGAGGCGTTCGAGAGGCCCCGCGCGCCGATCGTCAGCCCGGCTGCGCCGGTGCCCACCGCCTTGAAGAACCTCCGTCTGTTCGATCTCATGGTGATGGATCCTCCCTCCTCGCCGGGCGTCGCGAGTGCTCGCGCGAGCCGGACGAGCAGCGCCGGCGGGAAGAGTACTCCCGCACGCCGGAAAGCGGGCGCAGCGCGGCGCCTCGAGAGCCGGTCTGCAATAGACTCCCGCCGACGGGCGACGGCATCCGTCTCGAGGTCATCGATTGGGAAACAGGCGGTCGGGAGCACTCCTGTGGTGCGGACTGTTGCTGGCGCTTCTCGCCGCGGCCGGCCCGGTGCGCGCGCAGGGCGCGGCGGGGCCGGTAGTCCTCCTTGGCGCGATGGACGCGGAGGTGCAGCCCGTCGTGGCGGCCCTTTCCGACCGGGGGGCGCTGCCGGTGCTGGGCCTCCCGTGCGTCACCGGGACGCTCGCCGGCCGGCGCAGCGTCGTGGCGGTGACCGGCGTCGGCAAGGTGAACGCCGCGATGACCACGGCGCTACTGCTCGAGCGATTCGCGCCGGCGGCCGTGATCTTCACGGGCGTCGCGGGGGGCCTCGACCCGGAGCTGCAGCCGGGCGACGTCGTGGTCGGCGAGCGGCTCGTGCAGCACGACCTGCTGCGCTACACCGAGCAGGGTCGCGTGCTGCGCGGCGTCCGCAATCCCCTGAACCGGACCGAGAACCCGATCGCGCTCGAGTCGAGCTCGGCGCTGCTGGCCCTGGGACGGCAGGCCGCGGCGGCGCTGGTGCTCGAGGGCACGGCCGACGGGCCGCGACCGCCCCGGCTGGTGTTCGGGACGATCGCCACGGGAGACAGCTTCATCGGCGCGCAGACCAAGAAGCAGGAGCTGCGCGACGAGCTCGGCGCCCGCGCGGTCGAGATGGAGGGCGCGGCGGTCGCGCAGGTCTGCCACGAGCACGGCGTGCCGTTCCTGGTGGTGCGCGGCCTCAGCGACCGCGCCGGAAGCGGGGCGACGGCCGAGGCGCGCCGCAACCTGGGGGTCGCCGCGCGCAACGCGGCGGCGGCGGCGCTGGCTGTCGCCCGCGCGCTGGGCGAGCGGAGGGATCGATGAGCCGCGGGCGGGCGGCGCTGCTCGCGGGCGCGCTCGTCTGCGCGGCGGCCGCGCCGGCGCTCGCCCAGGAACCGACGCGCGGCGTCGGCGTCTACCCGGGCGACCCGGCGGAGAGCTTCGCACCGACGCTGGTGCCCGACACCACGACCTATCGCAACCTCGCGCTGCGGCGACCGGCGTACCACTCGTCGAGCCGCGACTTCAACCTCACGGCGCAGCTCGTCACCGACGGCATCCCCGCCGACGGACCGCCGCGCTGGCTGGCCGTAGCGACGAGCCAGCGCGGGGTCGTGCCCGGCCAGGAACGCGAGTACCTCGTCGATCACAACTCGACCAGCTCCGTCGATCTCGAGGGGCCGGGCGCGTGGGTGCAGCTCGAGCTCGGCGGCGGCACGACGCAGCCGCGGGTCGACCGCCTGCAGCTCGAGCTGCGGCCGCGCCGCGAGCCCGGCGCCGTCGCGCGCGCCCTCGCGTCCCCTGGCGAGAGCCGACGCGGCGAGTGGGCCTTCGCGGTGTCTGTCTCCGACGACGGCCGGACGTGGCAGGAGGTGGGCCGCGCCACGGGCCGGCTCGATCCGCCGCCGGCGCCGCCCGCGCCGGGCGACTGGCCCGCGCTCGAGAAGTGGTTCCGCGACGCCAACCCGCGGCTGCGGCCGGAGCTGGCGCTCGACGCGCCGCGGCAGAGCCGCTTCTATCGCGTCGCGCTGGTCACGAGCGGCGGCGAGCGCTGGAGCCTGGCGCAGGTCTCGCTCTTCGACGGCGCGCAGCCCGTGGAGGTCGGCGGGCCGTACGGCTTCACGAGCGCTTGGCTGTCGGCCGGCTCGGGGGATGAGTGGGTGTCAGTGGACTTCGGCGCGCGCGCGACGTTCGACCGGGTGGCGCTCCACTGGGTCTACCCGCCGGCCGAGGGGAAGCTGCAGGCCTCGGACGACGGCCGCTCCTGGCGCGACGTGCGCGCCCTGCCCGCGGTGGCGGCGGAGCAGGAGCTGCGGCTGGCGACACCGGAAGAGGCCCGCTGGCTGCGGGTCGCGCTGAGCCGGCCCAGCTCGCCCGAGGGCTACGCGCTGGGCGAGCTCGAGGTGTGGGGCCGCGGCGGGCTCGTGGCCCGGGAGAAGCCCGCGCTGCTGCAGCGGCCGGACGGCCGGCTCGACCTCGCGGGCGGCGGCTGGCGGCTGCAGCGCGACTCGCTGGTGCGGGCGGACGGCGCTGCGCTCTCGCGGCCGGGCGCGCCGACCGACGGCTGGGTCGTCGCGACGGTGCCGGGCACCGTGCTCGCGAGCTACTGGAACGTCGGCGCCGTGCCGGACCCGAACTTCGGCGACAACCAGCGGATGCTCTCGGACTCCTTCTTCTACGCCGACTTCTGGTACCGCACGGAGTTCGTGCTCGCGCCGCCCGCGCCCGGCCGCCACGTCTTCCTCAACTTCGACGGGGTGAACTGGAAGGCGGAGGCGTACCTCAACGGCGAGCGCCTCGGCCGCATCGAGGGCGCCTTCACCCGAGGCCGCTTCGAGGTGACCCGCCTGCTGCGGCCCGGCCGCAACGCGCTCGCGGTGCGCGTCGAGAAGAACCGCACGCCGGGCAGCGCGAAGCAGAAGACGCTCGAGTCGGGCGGGCTCAACGGCGGCGCGCTCGGCGCCGACAACCCCACCTACCACGCGTCGATCGGCTGGGACTGGATCCCCACGGTGCGCGGCCGCAACGTCGGCCTGTGGAACGACGTCTACCTCAGCACGAGCGGCGCGGTGACGATCGAGGGTCCTTTCGTGCGCACGACGCTGCCGCTGCCGCAGACGACGAGCGCGGACGTGCGGCTGGAGACCGCGCTCGTGAACCACGGCCAGGCGCCGGTCAGCGGTGTCCTGCGCGGGCGCTTCGGCGCGGCGGCGTTCGAGCAGCAGCTGACGCTCGAGGCGGGGGCGACAAGAGCCGTGGTGTTCGAGCCGAAGACGCACAGCGCGCTGCGCCTCGCGAACCCGCGCCTGTGGTGGCCGAACGGCTACGGCGAGCCGTACCTCTACGACGTCTCGCTCGAGTTCGTGGCGGCGGGACGGGTGTCGGACAGGAAGACGTGGAAGGCCGGCGTGCGCCAGCTCGCCTACGACGAGAAGGACGGCGCCCTGCGGATCTTCGTCAACGGGCGGCGGCTGGTGGCCCGCGGCGGGAACTGGGGCTTCCCGGAGACGAACCTCCAGTACCGGGGCCGCGAGTACGACGCGGCGGTGCGCTACCACCGCGACATGAACTTCACGATGATCCGCAACTGGGTCGGCCAGACGGGCGACGACGAGTTCTACGAGGCCTGCGACCGCCACGGCATCGTGGTCTGGCAGGACTTCTGGCTCGCCAACCCCTGGGACGGGCCCGAGCCGGACGACGAGGCCCTCTTCCTGGCGAACGCCCGCGACACGCTGCGGCGCATCCGCAACCACCCCTCGCTCGGCCTGTACTGCGGCCGCAACGAGGGCGATCCGCCCCCGGGCCTCGACAAGGGCCTGCGCGAGGCGATCGCCGAGCTGCACCCC
The DNA here is from genome assembly GCA_044229815.1 of Vicinamibacteria bacterium. Lineage (GTDB taxonomy): Bacteria > Acidobacteriota > Vicinamibacteria > Fen-336 > Fen-336 > DATBSL01. The sequence continues at coordinate 3,642 of JBGASI010000006.1, forward strand.
GACGTGCGCTACATCCCGCACTCCTCGGCCGGGGGGGTGAGCGGCGGAGGGCCGTACGCCGCGCGGCCGGTGCGCTACTACTTCGAGGAGCGCGCGACCGGCAAGCTGCACAGCGAGCTCGGCATGCCGAACATCGTCGGCTACGAGAGCCTGCGCCAGATGCTGCCCGAGCGCTCGCTGTGGCCGCAGGGCCTCGACTGGGGCCTGCACGACTTCAACCTCGTCGGCGCGCAGGCGCTCGGCAGCTTCCGCCAGCGCATCGACGACAGCTTCGGGGGCGCGAACGACGCCGCGGAGTGGGTGCGCCTCGCGCAGCTCGTGAACTACGACGGCCACCGGGCGATGTTCGAGGCCCAGGGCCGGAACCGGATGGGCCTGCTGCTGTGGATGAGCCACCCGGCCTGGCCGTCGTTCGTCTGGCAGACCTACGACTACTACCTCGACCCGACCTCCGGGTACTTCGGCAGCCGCAAGGGCGCCGAGCCGCTGCACGTGCAGTGGAACCCGGTCTCGGACGCGATCGAGGTCGTCAACTACAGCGCCGGAACGCAGAAGGCGCTGCGCGCGCAGGCGGAGGTCCTGAACCTCGACGGCTCGCGGCAGTGGGAGAAGTCGGCGGGCCTCGACAGCGCCGAGGACGGCATCGAGCGGCCCTTCCGCCTCGAGTTCCCGGCGACGGTCTCGGACGTGCACTTCGTCCGTCTGCGCCTCTGGCGCGGGCCGCAACTGCTCTCCGAGAACGTCTACTGGCGCGGGAAGGAGGAGGGCCGGTTGCGCGCGCTGCGCACGCTGCCGAGCGTCGCGCTGCGGGCGCGCACGCGTGTCGAACGGCAGGGCGCGCGCTTCGTGCTGACGACCGAGCTCGAGAACGCCTCGCCGGCCCCGGCCCTGCTCGTGCGCCTCTCGCCCGTGCGCGCAGCGAGCGGCGACCGGATCCGGCCCGCGCTGTCGAGCGACAACGACCTCACGCTGATGCCCGGCGAGCGGCGCACGATCCGCACCGAAGTCGAGGCCCGCGACGCGCGCGGCGAGGAGCCGCGGATCGCCGTCGGCGGCTTCAACGTCACGCCGTCCCGCAGCGAATAGCGGCCCGAGGTCGTCACGGCCTGCGTCTCCAGGGCCACGAGGGCCGGGCCTGCCAGGGCGGCCCTGTCAGGAGCGGCGGAAGCGCGCGACCCAGCCGCCGCCGGGGGCCATGCGGATCGCGAGGCGATCGGAGCCGGTCACGACGCGCGCCTCGCGCCGCCAGTCGGCGCCGTAGCGCGCAGCGTTGGCGCCGTCCTCGTACAGTTCGGCCTGCCAGCGGCCCTCGCCGAGGAAGCGAAGGTCGAGCGGGATCTCGCGCGGCGTCCAGTCGGTCATCGCGCCGACCCACAGCTCGCCGTTCGCGGCGCGGCGCAGGGTGACGACGTAGTCGCCGAGCGCGCCGTCGAGGACGCGCGTGTCCTCCCAGGTCGTGGGGATCGAGGCCATGAAGGCGGTGTACTCCGGCTCGCGCAGGTAGTCCGAGACGTTGCCGCCGAGCTTCGCGAACGCGCTCTCGTAGACGACGTACATCGCCATCTGGTGGATCCGCGTGCCCTGGGCCATCGGCAGCTGGTCGACGGCGCGGAAGTGCTCGCGCTGGGCGTTGCGCATGTGGCCGGGCTCGTAGTCCATCGGCCCGGCGAGGCCGCGGATGAAGGGCAGCGTCACCTCGTACTCGGGCGTGAGGCGGTCCGTCCACTTGTTCCACTCCGAGGCGACGATCGCCTCGCGGGTGAGCGCGCTCGGGAAGCGGCGCTCGAGGCCGGTCGGCTTGTAGGCGCCGTGGAAGTCGACGAAGAGCCGCCGCCGAGCCGCCGCGGCGGCCACCCGCTCGTAGAAGTTCACGGTCGGCTGGTCGTCGCGGTCCATGAAGTCGACCATGAACCCGGCGACGCCCCAGTCGTGGAAGCGGTCAAGGGCCGCGTCGAGCTGGCGCGCGAGGGCCCAGGCGGAGGTCCACAGGACCACGTCGACGCCGCGCGCGCGCGCGTCCTGCACGAGGCCGTGCACGTCGATCGCGGGCGTCCGCTCGAAGAGGTCGCGGGGGTTCGACCAGCCGGCGTCGAAGAAGAGATAGCCGGTGCGGAAGCGGGCCGCGAAGTCGAGGTAGTAGCGGTAGGTCTCGGTGTTGTAGCCGGCGGCGAACGGCACGTCGTAGAGCGTGTTGTCCCAGAGCCACTCCGACTGGCTCTTGCCGGGGTGGATGAAGCTCCAGTCCCCGGGCGCCGTCTCGCCGCCGAGTCGCCAGACGACGTCCGTCTCCGGCAGCTCGGCGTCGCGCTCGGCGATCGCGAGCAGGCGCCAGGGGAACGCGCGGCGGCCGCTCGTCCGCGCGACGTAGGGCGCGCGCTTCGTCACCACCGCCTGCGGGAAGCCGTCCGGCACCACGCGCTCCTCGAGCGGGTAGGCGGGGAAGATCGCGCGCAGCGCGGGCGTGCCGTCGCCGGCGCCCGTGAGCCAGAGGCCGGGATAGTCGAGGAGGTCTGCCTCGGTGAAGACGACCTTCGGCCCGGCGGGCAGCTCGACGAGCGCGGGCAGGAACGCGCGCCGCTCGCCGAGCGTCGCGAGGGGCAGCACCGTGTACGTCTCCTCGAAGCTCGTGTGGAAGCAGTCCTGGTCCTTGCGCCGCGCGCAGTCGGCGACGGGCAGCCAGCCGACGGCGCCCCGCGGGAAGCGCAGCAGCGCCGTCTCGTCGCGGACCCGGATCTCGCCCGGAAGGCGCGTTTCGAGGCGGTAGGCGACGGCATCGTCGTAGGCGCGGAAGACGAGCGCGAGCGAGTCGCGCAGCTCGAGGCGCAGCTCCCGGTAGCGGTCGCGAACGACGCGCCGGCGCGTGGGCACCGGCACCGTGAAGCGCTCGTCGGCGCTGCGACGCGCGACGCGGGCCGCCCGCGGGTCGCGCCCCAGCACGCGCCCGTCGTCGAGCGCGAGGGCGATCTCCGAGGGCTCGAGCACGCGGGCCCCGCGGCGGCTGACGGACCAGCGCACGGCATCCGAGAGCTCCACGACGAGGGTGGTGGCCTCGTCGGGCGAGCGCAGCTCGTGGCGCGCGGTGGCCGGAGGGGAGGCGGCCGCGGCGACCGACCCCGCGACGAGGCCGGCGGCGACGAGCGAGGCGGCGGCCCGACGGCCGGCGCTCACGGCCGCGGCGGCGCGAGCGCCTCGACGAGCGCGTCGGCGAGGGCCGAGATCGCGAGCAGCGCGGGGTTGTCGACCGTCCACACCACCTCGTCGATCTCGTCGACCGTGATCGCGAGGGCCACGCGGCCGGAGGGGCCGTAGACGATCCCCACGTCGCTGCGGAGGCGGTCGAGGGCGCCGGCCTTGGTGGCGCAGCCGGGCCGGTGGCGCCCGATGCCCTCGGGCGACTGCTCGCGCTTGAGCACCCCGATCATCTCCGAGGAAGCCTGCGGCGAGACCACCGGCGTCGCAGCGGGGCACGCCAGCCACAGCGACCCGAGCAGCAGGCGGACTTCGCGCGTGGCACGCGGCGGCACGGGGCCGATGCTATCATTCGCCCCTCCGGGGAGGCCGCACACTGAGCGCAGCGCGACACAGGCCGTTCCGACGGGTCGCGTGGCTCGCGGTGCTGGTCGCCAGTCTCGCGCCGGCCAGCGCTTGCACGCGCAGCCCGCACGCCACGAAGCAGGTGGCCGCCACCGTCTTCCCGGTCTACGACCTCGTGCGCCGCGTGGCCGGCGACCGGCTCGAGGTGCACCTGGTGCTGGCGCCCGGGCTCGACCCGCACGAGTACGAGCCGAGGCCCCACGACGTCGCGGCACTCGCCGACGCCAGCCTGGTCTTCGCGGTGGGGCTCGGGCTCGACCCGTGGGCGCACGGCCTGGCGCGCGCGGCGGGCGCCGGCGATGCGCGCGTCTTCGAGCTTGGCCCGTTGATGGACCCGATCCTGGCCCCGGCCGGCATCGTCCGCCGCGAGCCGCTGATCGACCCCCACTTCTGGACGGACCCGATCCGGGCGCAGCACGCGGTGGACGTCATCGTCGAGGCGCTCTCAGGGCTCGACGCTGGGGGGGGGCCCTTCTACCGCGAGCACGGCGGGGAGCTCAAGCGCTCGATCGGTGTCGTGCACCAGGAGATCGCGCGCGACGCCGAGTCCTGGACCCGCCGCAGGGTCGTGACCTTCCACGGCTCGCTGTTCTACTTCGCCGCGCGCTACGGCCTGCAGGTGGCCGGCGTCGTCTCGCCGGTCCCGGGCAGCGAGCCCACGGCGCAGCACCTCCAGGCGCTCGTCGCGCTGCTGCGCGAGCCGCAGCCGGCCGCGCTGTTCATCGAGCCGCAGCTCGACCCGCAGCTCGCCCGCGCCCTGGCGCGCGAGGCGGGGGTCGCGGTCCACGAGGTGGACCCGATGGGCGGCGGCCCGGCGGCCGCCAGCTACGAGCAGATGCTGCGCGGGATCGCCCGCGCGCTCGACGGGGCGCTGCGGTGAGCGAGGCGCTGCGGGTCCGCAACGTGACCGTGGAACTCGGCGGCCGCAGGGTGCTCGAGGACGTGAGCTTCGAGGTGGCGCGCGGCGAGTTCTGCTGCCTGTGCGGGCCGAACGGCGGCGGCAAGACGACGCTGCTCAAGGCGGCGCTGGGCACGGTCCCGCTCGCCGCGGGCTCGATCGAGGTGCTCGGGCGCGCGCCGGCGCTGGCACGGCGCGAGGTGGGCTACCTCCCGCAGGCGAAGGCCTTCAACCCCGGCTTCCCCGCGCGGGCGGTCGAGCTGATCCTGGCGAACCGGCGCGGCTCCTGGCCGCTGCGCGTCACGGCCGCCGAGCGCGAGCGGGCGCGCGCCACGCTGGCACGGGTCGGGGGCGAGCGGCTGCTCGACGCTCCGCTGGCCGGGCTCTCGGGCGGCGAGCTGCAGCGGGTGTTCCTGGCGCGGGCGATCGTCAACGACCCCGCGCTGCTGCTCCTCGACGAGCCGACCGCCGGCGTCGACGCGCGCGGGCGCAGCGAGTTCCTGGACCTGCTGGCGACGGTCGCGGCGCGGGACGACGTGGCCGCCGTGCTCGTCACCCACAACGCGGCCGCCGCGCGCCGGCTCGCCGACCGCGTCGTCTACCTCGAGGGCCGCCTGCGCGCCTGGGGCAAGCCCGCGGAGGTGCTCGACCGCGAGTGGGACAAGGACGCCTTCCGCGGCCACGACCACGACGCGCCGCCCGACCCGTCGTGCGAGGAGGAGTGATGGGCGACCTGCTCGACGCGCTCTTCTCGCCGCTCGGGCAGGGCTTCGTGCGCCGCGCGCTCGGCGCCGGCCTGGCGCTCGGCGCGGCGGGCTCGCTGCTCGGCGTCTTCGTGGTGCAGCGCGGCCTGGGGCTGCTCTCCGACGGGCTCGCCCACGCCACGTTCGGGGGCCTCGCGCTCGGCCTGCTGCTCGGCGCGAGCGTCGACCGCGCGATCTGGGTGGCGCTGCCGTTCACGGTCGGGATCGCGCTCGGGATCCAGTACGTGCGCCGGCACACGCGGCTCGGCGGCGACGTCGCGACCGGCGTCTTCTTCGCGGTGTCCTTCGCCGCCGGCATCCTGTTCCTGGGCCTGCGCTCGGCCCGCTCGGCGCCCGTGAACGTCGAGGCCCTGCTCTTCGGCAGCCTGCTCTCCGTCTCGCCCGAGGCGCTCGACGTGATCCTGGTGCTGGTGGTGCTGGTGGTCGCGGTGCTCGCGTGGATCGGCCCGCGCCTCGCCTACGCGACCTTCGATCCCGAGCTGGCCGCGCTCTCCGGCGTGCCGGTGGCCGCGCTCGAGTACGTCCTGCTCGCCCTCACCGCGCTCGTCGTGGTGGTGGGCGTCAAGACCGTCGGGGTCGTGCTCGTCTCGGCCTTCGTCGTGGTGCCCGCCGCGACCGCGAACCTGGTCGGTCGCTCGCTCGCCTCGATCGCGGTGCTGGCGGTGGCCCTGAGCATGGCCGGCACCGCGTTCGGCCTGTTCGCGTCCTACCATCTCAACGTGGCGACCGGCGCGACGATCATCCTCACCCTCGGAGCCTTCTTCTTCCTGGCCCTGGTCGCGCGCCGCCGGTGAGCAGCGCCGCGGCCCGCGACCCGCTGCGCGAGCGGCTCGCGACGCTGCTGGCATCGCTCGGCCTCGAGCCCTCGAGCCCCGCCCGCTGCCCGTACCTGCCCGGGCGCGACTCGCGGCTCGTGGTCGTGCGGCCGGAGAAGCTGGCGGGGGTCCTGTACCAGGCGTTCATGGACCTCAACTTCCGCCGGCTCGGCGCGGTCGTCTACCGTCCGCAGTGCGAGGGCTGCCGCGAGTGCCGGCAGCTGCGCCTGCGCGTGGCGGACTTCGCTCCCAACCGCGCGCAGCGCCGCTGCGGCCGGCGCAACGCCGACCTGAGCGCCACGCTCGGCCGCCCGGAGCCGACGGACGAAAAGCTCGCGGTCTACCGCCGCTACCTGCAGGCGCGCCACGACGGCCAGATGAGCGGCTCGCGCCAGGAGTTCGTCGAGTTCCTGCACGACGCCGCGCCGTTCACCGAGGAGGTGGTGTTCCGCGCGGGCGACCGGCTGGTCGGGGCCGGCGTCTTCGACGCGACGCCGCTCGCGCTCTCGGCGGTCTACTTCTACTTCGACCCCGAGCTGGCGGCGCGCTCGCCGGGCGTCTTCAACGTGCTCTGGCTGATCGAGGAGTGCCGGCGGCGCGGCGCGCCCTGGCTCTACCTCGGCTACCACGTGGCGGGCTCCGCGGCGATGGCCTACAAGGCTGCCTTCGCGGCGAGCGAGATCCTCGGCGAGGACGGCCGCTGGCGGTAGAATCAGCCGATGCTCCTGCGCGCCGAGCCGGCACGGCCCCACGACCTGCGCGAGGCGCTCGACCTGCTGGCCCGCGCCGGGCTCGTCGGCCAGGACGTGGCCGAGCGCTGGGGCCACTACTTCGTGGTCCGCGAGGACGACGGGCGTGTCGTGGGCGTGGCGGGTCTCGAGGTGCACGGCGAGGACGGGCTGCTGCGCAGCGTGGCCGTCGACGCCGAGTACCGCGGCCAGGGGCTGGCGGGCGGGCTGGTCGAGGCCGTGCTCGAGCGCGCGCGACGGCTCGAGCTGCGCGCGCTGTACCTGCTGACCACGACGGCTCGCGACTACTTCGCCGAGCGGGGCTTCGCCGAGGTCCCGCGCGACGAGGCCCCGCCCGCCATCCGCGGCTCGTGGGAGTTCCGCAGCGGCTGTCCCGCGACGGCCGTCTTCATGAGGCGCCCGGTCGCCTGAGGCCGGGTCGGAGGTGACCATGCCGCTCGCGCGAGGCGCCGCGTGCGCCCTGTCCTGTCTCCTGCTCGCGGCAGCCGCCGCGCCGGCCGCGCCCGTCTTCAGCGCGACCGAGATGATGCGGCTCAAGCGGCTGTCCGACCCGCAGCCCTCGCCGGACGGGAAGCTGCTGGCCTTCGCGCAGACGGAGGTCGACCTGGCCGGCGGCAAGCGCAACGCCGATCTCTGGCTGGTGGCCGTGGCCGGCGGCGAGCCCCGGCGCCTGGCGGCGGATCCCGCCTCCGAGTCGCGCCCGCGCTGGAGCCGCGACGGCAAGCGCCTCGCGTTCCTCTCGACACGCGGGGGCTCGGCGCAGGTGTGGGTGGTCGACCTCGTCGGCGGCGAACCGCGACGCCTCACCTCCCTGGCGACCGGCGTCGAGTCCTACGCCTGGATCGACGAGACGCGGCTGCTGGTGGTGAGCCAGGTGTTCCCGGAGTGCGGCGCGGACGACGCCTGCAACGCGAAGCGGCTCGCGCCCGCGGCGGACGGTTCGAGCGCGCGGGCCTTCGACGCGCTCCTGGCCCGCCACTGGGACAGCTGGGGCGAGGGTCGGCGCAGCCACCTGCTGGTGGTGCGCACGCAGGGCGGGCCCGCGCTCGACCTGACGCCGGGCGACGCCGACGCGCCGCCCTTCAGCCTCGGCGACGAGGACTGGGCCGTCTCACCCGACGGCCGCGAGGCCTGCTTCTCGCGCAAGGAGCCTCAGGCGGAGGCCTGGAGCACGAACGCCGACGTCTTCGTGGTCCCGACCGCGGGCGGCCCGGCCCGCCGCGTCGGCGACTTCGCCGGCTACGACGGCGCCTGCCGCTACAGCCCCGACGGGAACTGGCTCGCCTGGCGGGCGCAGGAGCGCGCCGGCTACGAGGCGGACCGCTGGCAGCTCGTCGTCCTGGATCGCGCGAGCGGCGCGAGGCGGCAGCTCACCGCCGACTTCGACCGCCAGGCCGAGGCGCCGGTCTTCTCGGCGGACTCGCGCCGCGTCTACTTCACCGCGGAGGACGGCGGCCGCTCGACGGTGTTCGCCGTGCCGACGGCCGGCGGGGCGGTCGTGCCGCTGCTCGGCCGGGGCGAGCCTGGCTCCGCCTCGGCCTCCGGCAGCCTCGGCGACCTCGCGCCTCTCGCCGACGGGCGCACCCTGGTCGGGACGCTCGCCTCGCTCACCCACCCGGCGGAGATCGTGCGCTTCGGCACGGACGGGCGCGGCTTCGAGCGTGTCACGCGCGTCAACGACGCCCTGCTCGCCGGCTTCGGCCTGCGCGCCGGCGAGAGCGTGCAGTACACGGGCGCGGCGGAGAAGAGCGTGCAGGCCTGGCTCGTCAAGCCGCCCGACTTCGACGCGACGAAGCGTTACCCGCTGCTCGTGCTGGTCCACGGCGGCCCCCAGGGGGCCTGGACCGACGGCTGGACCTACCGCTGGAACGCCCAGGTCTTCGCCAGCGCGGGCTACGTCGTGCTGATGCCGAACCCGCGCGGCTCGACCGGCTGGGGACAGGCCTTCACCGACGACATCAACCGCGACTGGGGCGGCAAGGCGTACGAGGACGTGATGAAGGGGACCGACTGGGCCGAGGCCCTGCCCTTCGTGGCGAAGGGGCGCAGCGCGGCCGCGGGCGCCTCCTACGGCGGCTACCTGATCGACTGGATCGCCGGCCACAGCGATCGCTTCCGCGCCCTCGTCACGCACTCGGGCGTCTTCGACCTCGTGTCGATGTACGGCGCGACCGAGGAGCTGTGGTTCCCGGAGTGGGAGCTGGGCGGCCCTTACTGGCAGGCCCGCGACAGCTACGAGCGCTGGAGCCCGCGCAACTTCGTCGCGGCCTTCAAGACCCCGACGCTGGTGGTGCACGGCGAGCGCGACTTCCGCGTCCCGCTCGAGCAGGGGCTCGCGATGTTCACGGCCCTGCGGCGGCAAGGCGTGCCGGCCCGGCTCGTCACGTTTCCCGACGAGAACCACTGGATCCTGAAGCCCGCGAACTCCGTGCGCTGGTACGCAGAGGTGCTCGGCTGGCTCGGGCGCTGGACGAAGGACTGAAGGGCGGGCGCTTGAAAGCCCGCATCGACGGCGGCGACGTCTGCTACGAGGAGCGCGGCGAGGGCCCGGCCGTCGTCTTCCTGCACGCCTTCCCTCTCAGCGCCTCCATGTGGGACGCGCAGTGCGAAGCGCTGTCTCAGACGCACCGGGTGCTGCGCTTCGACGCCCGCGGCTTCGGGGGCAGCACGCCGGGCGAGCTCGCGTTCACGATGGACCGGATCGCCGACGACGCGGCGACGCTGCTCGAACGGCTCGGTGTCGAGCGGGCCGTGGTGGCGGGCTGCTCGATGGGCGGCTACGCGGCCTTGGCCTTCGCCCGGCGCCACGCCGGGCGCCTCGCGGGTCTCGTGCTGCTCGACACGAAGGCGGGACCGGACACCGAGGAGGCCCGGGCGAGCCGACGCGCCCTGGCCGCGCGGGTGCTGGCGGAGGGGGCAGCGGCGGCGGTCGACGCCTTCCTGCCGAAGCTCGTCGGCGAGACGACGCAGCGCTCGCGACCGCAGGTGGTCGACCGCGTGCGCGCGGCCATCCTCGCCGCCCCGCCGCGGGCGGTGGCGGACGCGCTGCACGGCCTGGCCGCGCGCGAGGACTCCCGGCCCGGCCTCGGCCTCGTCCGCGTCCCCACCCTCGTCGTCGTCGGCGAGGAGGACGTGCTGACGCCGCCGTCCGAGGCCGTGTCGCTGGCCGACGCCATCCCGGGGGCGCAGCTCGTGCGCGTGCCGGGCGCGGGCCACCTCGCGAACCTCGAGGACCCGGGGGCGGTGAACGCCGCGCTGCGGGGTTTCCTCGGCACATCCGGCCGCTGACCGGTAGAATCGGCTGACCCGGCACTGGAGGAGACGACCATGGAGTCCCGTCCGACCGCGTGGCCGGCGCTCACGCTCGCCCTGCTCGCGACGGCCGCCTGCGGCCGGGAGTTCGCGGGCGGGGGCGACTTGCGCGCGAAGAAGGTCGTGCTGCAACGCGAGGTCGAGGGCCTGCGCAGCGCGGTCGCCACCATGGAGCGCGGCGAGTCGCTGATCGCCCCGAACGACGTGGCGGTGGCGATCGACGACACCCTGCTGCGCGACCTGATCGCGGCCCAGCTGCCGTTCGAGCTGGACGTCGAGGGCTTTCACGCCGAGCTGAAGGAGGTCGAGGTCCGCTTCAGCGGCAGCCCCGTGGTGCGCCTGCGCGGCGCCGCGCGGATGAAGGAGCACCCGGACGTGGAGGCGGCGATCACGGCGATCGGCGCGCTCGACGAGATCCAGGTCGACGGCCCGAGCGGCACCCTCCGCGCGCACATCGCGATCGATCACATCGGGATCGAGAAGGCGGCCGGTCTCGAAGCGCTCGTCAGCCGCTCCGCCCTCGACGAGCTCGCGCGCGCGATCCGGCTGCAGCTCAAGGACCAGATGCCGCCGATCCAGATCCCGGTCAAGGTCTCGCAGCAGATCGACCTGCCCGCGATCACCAGCGGCCCGGTGCGCATCGAGGGCGCGCGGATGCCGCTCGAGGTCGGGGTCTCGCGCGTGCTGGCCGGGCAGGGCCGGCTCTGGATCGGCATCCGCTTCAAGCCCGGCGACCTGGTGAAGACCGGCGACGCGCCCGAGGCGGGCGACACCCGCGCCTCGGAGGTCGAGGCGAGCCTGGACGGCCCGACCGGAAAGGAGGGCGGGCGATGAGCGCGCGCACCTGCGTCGCGCTCGTGCTCGCCGCCAGCCTGGCCCTCGGCGCGGCCTGCCGGAAGGACCGCGCGACGCCCGACAAGCTGCGCGACGAGATCAGCGCGCTCGAGAAGGAGCGCGAGGCGCTGCACTCCAGGATCGGCGACCTGCTGGCCAGGGAACCCCGCCTCGAGGGCATGCCGAGCACCCCCGTGCGGGTGGCGGTGCCCACCGCGCTCGCGCGGGAACTGGTGGAGAAGCTGGTCGAGGGCTTCGTCGACCGCGTCACGCTCGAGCTCAGGAACCTCAAGGTCCGCAAGAGCGGCACGGTCAAGAAGGTGGTGACGATCGGCCAGTACGATCTCGACGTCCGGATCGATCACGTGATCGGACGGCTCGAGACCGGCAAGCCCGACGTGCAGTTCGGCGGCGACAAGGTGTCGATCGCCCTGCCCGTGAGGGTGGCCTCGGGCAGCGGCGAGGCGACCATCACCTTCAAGTGGGACGGCCGCAACGTCTCGGGCGCGGTCTGCGGCGACATGACGATCGAGCAGAAGGTGACCGGCAGCGTGAAGCCGGACACCTACCCGGTGCGGGGCGGGCTCGAGCTGTCCGCCTCGGCGGAGCAGATCCTCGCCTCGCCCCGCTTCCCGCTGATCAAGGTCCGGCTCAAGGTCGAGCCCTCGGCCGCGTCCTGGGGCGCCGTGCAGAAGATCCTCGCGGACCAGCAGGGCGTCTGCGGCTTCGTGCTCGACAAGGTCGACGTGCTGAAGATCGTGCGCGGCCTGATCGACCGGGGCTTCAACGTCCGCCTGCCCACGGAGAAGATCAAGCCCATGGCGGTCCCGGTCGGCATCGAGCCGACGATGACGGTGCGCGGCCAGCCGGTCGCCCTGGGGATCAAGGTCGGCGGGCTCGCGATCCGGCCGCAGGTCCTGTGGCTGGGAGCGGACGTGAAGGTGCTCTCCGAGAAGGAGCGGCTCGAGGTCGCGGCCCGCGAGAAGCGGGAGGCCGCGCAGGCCGAGCGCAAGGCGGCGAAGAAGAAGCGGGGCTAGCGGCCGAAGCCGCGCACCTGCTCGGCGAGCAGGTCGACCTCCCGGCCGAGCGCCGCGAGCGCCCCGCGCGCCTCCTCGAGCCGCTCGCGCTCCGTGCGCACGAAGGCCTCGTAGGGCGCCGTGACCTCCCTGACCCGGGCGAGCGAGCGGGCGCGCTCGCGCTCGAAGCTGGCGCGCAGGGCGGCCAGCAGCTGCTCGCGCAGCGAGGCGACCTTGCGTGCCAGCTCGCGGCGCGCCTGCTGGCGCCGGGCGGGCAGCACGAGCAGGCCGAGCAGGGCGAGCGTCCCGGCGGCCAGGAAGCCGCTGACGTCGGCGGCGGTGGTGCTCGCGAGCGCCGCCACCATCGCGCCCAGGCCGAGCGCCGAGACCTGCAGCACGGCCGTGCCGGCCACCGCCTCGCGCACGCGCTCGGCCAGCCGCCGCCCCTCGGCCGCCCCGTCGTAGCCGAGAACCGCGCGCTGGGCTTCCGCCCCCACCGCCGCCAGGCGCTCCTGCCGGTCGTAGCGGAAGCGGTCGTCGACGGCGCCCTCGAGCCGCTCGGCGTGCGCGGCCTGGCGCGCGCGCAGCTGGCGCATCACCTCCTGCCACAGCGCGAGGTCCTCGGACACCATCCAGTCGACCAGGCCCTCGACCCGCTGCTCCACCTCGCGCGGCAGCGAGGCGACCACCGCGCCCTCGAAGTCGGCGCGCAGCCGCTCGCGGTCGAACAGCTCGCGGAAGCGGCCGAGGCGCAGTCGCTCGTCGAAGAAGGCGTTGCCGCGCTTCTCGAAGTCGAGCAGCACCCGCTCGACGTCGGAGAGGCGCAGGCCGAAGTCGCGCTCGAGGGCGTCGCCGTGGCCGCCGCGCAGCGCCTCGACGGCCTCGATCGTCGCCACGTCCTCGACCAGCAGCGCGAGGCGCGCGGCGACGAGCGCGCCCGCCTGGTCCAGGACGCGGCGCGCGACGCCGGCCGGGTTGAGCAGCTTCAGGCGGAAGCGCTCGGCCTCGTCGAGCCGCGCCGTCACGCGCGCCTCGAAGGCGGGCAGGCCCGAGGCCTCGAGCGCCGCCGCGTCGGCGGCCTGGCGGGCGCGCAGGGCACGCCGCGCCGAGAGCGCGAACAGCTCGGGCTCGCTGCCGAGCGTGCGCGCCGCCTGCTCGCGCACGAAGCCGACGACACGCGCGAGCTCCGCCTCCGTCTCCAGCAGGTCGGCCTTGTTCAGGACCAGCACCACCTTCTTGCCCCACTCGCGCAGGTCCTCGAGCAGGGCCCGCTCGGTCTCGCTGTAGGGCCGGTCGGCGGAGCCGACGAAGACGACCAGGTCGGCGCGCGGCACGAAGTCGCGCGTGAGCGCCTCGTGCTCGCGCAGCACCGCGTTCGTGCCGGGCGTGTCGACGAGCGTGATGCCGCGCAGGGGCGGAAGCGGCGCCGTCAGGGTCAGGACGCCGTCCGACCCGATGTGGCGGGACTCGGTCTCGCCGAAGCGCAGCCGGCTGATGCGCGAGGTGGTGGGCGTGACGCCCTCCTCGAGCAGCGGGCGGCCGAGCAGGGCGTTGATGAAGGCGCTCTTGCCGGCGTTGAACTCGCCGACCAGCACCAGCAGGAAGCCCTCGTCGAGCTGCTCGCGCGAGGCGACGAGCGCCAGGCGCAGGCTGTCGTCGGCCCCGAGGGTCTCGAGCCGCTCCTCGAGGGCGGCCAGCAGCCGCCGCACCCGGGAGAGCAGCGCCCGGCGCGCCTCGTCCTGGGCCGGGTGGATCACCGCGGCGCCGCCGCCACGGCGGCGTCCCGGCGCAGCGACCACAGCAGCAGCGGCGGGGTCGCCATCGTGGTGACGACCACCATGAAGACGGCCGCGGCGTAGGTGTCGGGGCTGACCACCGGCCGGCCGTCGAGCGCCAGGCTGGCGCCGATGCCGGCGAAGATCAGGCCCACCTCGCCGCGCGGCATCATCCCGATGCCGACCGTGAAGCGCGAGACGCCGCGGGGGGTGGCGAGCCCGCAGGCCCACTTGCCGACGAGCGCCGCCAGCGTGAGGAGGAGCGCGAAGCCGAGCACGCCCGGCCTCAGGAAGCTCCCCAGATCGACCAGCAGGCCCATGCGCACGAAGAAGACGGGCACCAGCAGCGCCGTCAGCGCGTGCAGGCTCTCGTGCAGGGGGCGCTCGCCGCGCTTGAGGTGGTCCTCGAAGTGCACGTCCTCGAGCACCAGCCCGGCGGCGAAGGCGCCGACGATCGGCGCGAGGCCGGCCTGCCCGGCGAGCCAGGCCAGGGTGAAGCACAGGCCGAGGGCGAGCGCCAGGACCACCCCGGTGGTGCGCAGGGCCAGCGCGCGCCGGAACAGCCGGGGCGAGAGGAAGGAGCCGGCGACGACGGCGAGCAGCAGGAAGCCGAGCGCCTTGACGACGATCCAGGCGACGGCGGAGGGAGCGAGCGCGCCGCCGCCCGCGGCGGCCTGGATCACGCCGGAGATGATCGCGAGCACGACCAGGCCCAGCACGTCGTCGATCACCGCCGCGCCCAGGATCACCCGGGCGGCAGGCGTGCGCAGCGCCTTCGCCTCCTGCAGCACGCGGGCGGTGATGCCGACCGAGGTCGCGGCGAGCATCGCGCCGACGAAGGCGTGGGCCATCCAGGAGTCCCCGCCGTGCAGCAGCAGGCTCGAGCCGTAGCCGAGCGCCATCGGAGCGACGATGCCGGCCAGCGCGACCAGCGTCGCCGCGCCGCCGACGGCCAGCATCTCCCGCGGCGTCGACTCGAGCCCGACCTCGAACAGCAGCAGGATCGCGCCGAGCTCGGCCAGGATGGCGAAGGTCTCGCTGGCCGACAGGGCCGCGAGGCTGGGACCGCCGAGCAGCGTCAGGTTGCCGAGCAGGACGCCGAACGCCAGCTCACCGAGCACGCCCGGCTGGCCCAGCCGCTCCACGAGCGCCCCGAACAGGCGCGCGCCGACCAGCACGAACGCGAGCGCGAGCAGGATCCTGGCCTGCTCGTCGTGGCCCGAGGCGGCGGAGAGCAGTGCACTGGAGACCATCAGCGAGAGTCTAGCAGCGGGCCGAGGTATGGTGTCCGCGCCGGGACACGGGGGAGGGACCGATGGAGTGGCTGAACTACCACCACCTGCTCTATTTCTGGCTGGTCGCCCGCGAGGGCAGCGTGACGCGGGCGAGCGAGCAGCTCGGGCTCGCCCAGCCGACGGTGAGCGGCCAGCTGAAGGCGCTCGAGGACGCGCTCGGCGAGCGGCTCTTCACGCGCGCCGGGCGGCGGCTGGTGCTGACGGAGGTGGGCAGCCTCGTCTACCGCTACGCGGAGGAGATCTTCACGCTCGGCCGCGAGCTGCAGGACACCCTAAAGGACCGCCCCAGCGGGCGGCCGCTGCGCTTCACGGTCGGCGTCGCCGACGTGGTACCCAAGCTGATCGCCCACCGCCTGCTGGCGCCGGCGCTGGCCCTGCCCGGGGCCGTGCACCTCGTCTGCCGGGAGGACCGGCCGGAGCGGCTGCTGGCCGAGCTGGCCGCGCACGCGCTCGACCTGGTGCTGGCCGACGCCCCGGTCCCGCCCGGGGCCAGGGTGAAGGCCTACAGCCACCTGCTGGGCGAGACGCCGATCGCGTTCTTCGGCAGCGCCGCGCTCGCCGCCGCCCACCGCCGCGGCTTCCCGCGCTCGCTCGACGGCGCGCCGCTGCTGCTGCCCACCGAGAACACCTCGCTGCGGCGCGCGCTCGAGCAGTGGCTCGACCACGAGGGGATCCGGCCGCGGGTCGTCGGCGAGTTCGAGGACTCCGCGCTGCTGAAGGTGTTCGGCCAGGCCGGGCTGGGGCTGTTCCCCGCCCCCGCGCTGATCGAGCCGCAGCTGCGCGCGCAGCACGGCGTGCGGCTGGTCGGCCGCACGGCCGGGGTGCGTGAGCGCTTCTACGCGATCTCCGCCGAGCGGCGGGTCAAGCACCCCGCGGTGGTGGCGATCACCACGGCGGCACGGCTCGAGCTGTTCGGATAGTAGAATCCGCGGACGGGCGGCGGCGGGCCGCGGGGAGAACGAGATGGCGGCAAGCGGCGTGAAGATCGGCGTCCTGCGCGGGCGCGAGAACTCCTTCCCGGACGCCTTCATCGCGAAGGTGAACGCCGCGGGCAAGCAGGTCAGCGCGGAGTTCGCGCAGCTCGGCGGCACCAAGCTCAACGAGCCGGTGCCCTACCGGGTGATCCTCGACCGGATGAGCCACGAGGTGCCCTACTACGCGGTCTACCTCAAGATGGCCGCGCTGCAGGGCAGCTACTGCATCAACAACACGTTCTGGCGCAGCGCGGACGACAAGTTCTTCGGCTACGCCGCGGCGGAGAAGCTGGACATCGCCGAGCCGAAGACGGTGGTGCTGCCCAACCGCAGCTACCTCGACGACGTCACGGCCGAGAGCCTGCGCAACCTGTGGCCGATCGACTTCCCGATGTACCTCGAGCACGTCGGCGTGCCCTGCATCATGAAGCCGGCGTTCGGCGGGGGCTGGAAGAACGTCCACAAGATCCACTCGCTCGACGAGCTGCTGCACCACTACGACCAGTCGGGCCCGCTCACGATGATGCTGCAGGAGTTCATCTCCTGGGACACCTACGTGCGCGTGCCGACGATCGGCCGGCGCTGGGCGCGGGCGATCCGCTACGACCCGGCCCCGGGCGGGATGGGCGGCTACAACCAGGACTACGACGCGCTGCCGCGCGCGCTGCGCGAGCGCTGCGAGGAGCTGTCGCTCGCCTTCAACGTCGCGCTCGGCTACGACATGAACGCGCTCGAGTTCGCGGTGAAGGACGGCAAGTTCTACGGCATCGACCTGACGAACTACACGCCCGACCTCGACTACCGCAGCCTGAAGGACGCGCACTTCCCCTGGGCGGTCGAGAAGATGGCCGAGTTCGCGATCGAGAAGGCCCTCTCCGACGAGGCGACCCCGGCCGTGCCGGACTGGAAGTCGCTGCTCCTGAAGTAGGCCGGCGCTGCAGACCGCGGAGCCGCCCACGCCGCAACCGGCCGAGGACGCGCGCGGCGACCTCGGCTTCGGCGCGCGCGTCGCGCAGCAGAGCCAGCGCCGGCTGCTCAACCGCGACGGCAGCTTCAACGTCACGCGCGCGGGGCTGCCCTTCTGGCGCTCGCTCTCGCCCTACCACGCCCTGCTGACGATCTCGTGGCCCCGCTTCTTCCTGCTCGTCGCCGCGGGCTACCTGGCGGCGAACCTGGGCTTCGCGCTCGCCTACTTCGCCTGCGGCCCGCACGCCCTCGACGGCTGGCACACCGGGACGGCCTTCGAGCGCTTCGAGGACGCCTTCTTCTTCAGCGTGCAGACGCTCGCCACGATCGGCTACGGCCGCATGACCCCGAACGGCGTGCTGGTGAACCTGCTCGTCACCGTCGAGGCGCTGGTGGGCCTGATGGGCTTCGCGCTCGCGACGGGCCTGCTCTTCGCCCGCTTCTCGCGCCCGACCGCCCGGATCGCGTTCAGCCGCCAGGCCGTGGTCGCACCCTTCCGCGACGGGCGGGCGCTGATGTTCCGCCTGGCCAACGAGCGCAGCAGCCAGCTGACCGACGTCTCGGCCACCGTGAGCCTCAGCCGGCTCGAGGACACGGCGGCCGGCCCGGTGCGACGCTTCCACGAGCTGCGGCTGGACCGGCCGCGGGTGGTGTTCCTGCCGCTGCACTGGGTGGTCGTCCACCCGATCGACGAGCGCAGCCCGCTGCACGGCATCGAGGAAGGCGCCTTCCTCGCCTCGCAGGCCGAGGTGCTGGTGCTCCTCTCGGCCACCGACGAGACCTTCGCGCAGGCGGTCCACGTACGCACCTCCTACCGTGCCGAGGAGGTGGCCTGGGGCGTCCGCTTCGCGGACATGTTCCTGCGGGGCGAAGACGGCCCGCTCGGCGTCGACCTGCGCAAGCTCCACGACACCGAGCCGGCGGCGTAGCCGGCGACCGCTTCAGGCCGGGCGGGCGGGGAGCGGCATGGCGCAGGCCCGGTTCTTCCCCAGTTCCTTCGCCTTGTAGAGCGCCTGGTCCGCCGCGCTCAGCAGCTTCTCGGCCGACAGGCCGGGCCCCGGCAGGGCGACGGCGGCGCCCACGCTGAGCGTCACCACGGGCGAGACGCGGGAGGCCCGGTTGGGGATGGCGAGCGCCTCGAAGCCGTGGCGCAGCGTCTCGGCCCGGCGCTCGGCCTCCTCGAACGTCGTGGCCGAGAGGACGACGCTGAACTCGTCGCCGCCGAGGCGGGCCGGCAGGTCGGTGGCACGGGCGAACATCTCTCGTAGCAGGGCGCCGAGCCGCTGCAGGCAGGCGTCGCCTTCGGGGTGCCCGTAGGCGTCGTTGTACTCCTTGAAGTAGTCGACGTCGAGGTTGACGAGCGCGAGCGAGGTGCCGGTGCGTTCCGCGCGGCGCCACTCCTGGGCGAGCCGCGCGTCGAACTGGCGCCGGTTCGCGAGACCCGTGAGGGCGTCCTCGGTGGACAGCCGCTCGAGCTCCACGTTGAGCCGCTCGAGCTCGGCGCTGCGCTCGGCCAGCGCGCCGTTCGCCAGCCGCAGCTCGCGCGTGCGGGCCTCCACCTCGCGTTCCAGCTCGTCCTGGCGCCGGCGCAGCCCGGTCACGCGCGCCCGGTAGCCGAGGGCCAGCAGCAGGCCGAGCGCGAGCAGCACGAGTGCCGCGAAGGCGGGGGTCTCGTGGAAGCGCGCCGGGACCACGATCCGGATCTCGTCGGCCCTCGTGCTCGATACCCCATCGGCGCTCGTCGCCAGCACCCGGAAGACGTAGTCGCCCGGCGAGAGGTTCGTGTAGTAGGCGTCGCGCCGCGCGCCGGCCTGCACCCAGTCGACGTCGCTGCCCTCCAGCTTGTAGCGGAAGGTCAGCCCCTCGGGCGCGCGGTGGCTGAGGCCGGTGTAGCGGACCTCGAACTGGCGCACGCCCAGCGGCAGCGACAGGCTGGGCGTACGATCGACGCGCGTGCCGGCGAAGCGGACCCGCTCGATCAGCACCGTCGGCGGGATCCGGCGGACCTCGGCAGCGCGCGGGTCGGCGAACACGACGCCGCGGATCGTGGGGAAGCACAGCCGCCCGTCGCGCAGCCGCGCGCCGGCGGGCATGAAAGCCCCGTTGCACTCCGCGCTCTTCATCCCGTCGGAGCGCCCGTAGGCGACGCAGGCGACCCTGGCGCGGCGGCCGGCGGCCACGTCGAGCAGGTCCTGGCGCGAGGCGCGGAAGACCCCCCTGTTGCTCGTCATCCACAGGTGGCCCAGGCCGTCGGGCAGGATGTGCATGATCGTGTCGTCGAAGAGGCCCTGGGCCCCGGTGACGCTCTGGAAGCGTCCCTCGTGGAGGAGGCCGAGCCCCCCGCCGGCGCTGCCGGTCCAGAGGCGGCCGTCCTCGTCCTCGTGGAGGGCCAGCACGAGGTTGCCGGCCAGGCCGTCGCGCGTGGTGAAGGTGAGGAAGCGCCCGTGCTCGAGGCGGCTGAGGCCGCCCTCGGTGCCGATCCACAGCACTCCCCGCCTGTCCTCGAGCAGCACGTGGACGACGGCGTTCGGCAGTCCCTCGGCCCGGCCGAAGTGCTCGAGCTTGCCGGACGCGAAGCGGTACAGGCCGGCGCCGTTCGTGCCGATCCAGATGGCCCCGGAGCGGTCCTGGTACAGCGCGTAGACGACGGCGGAGGCCAGCCCCTCCCGGACCCCGAAGCGGGAGAGCCTGCCCTTGCGGAGCCGACAGATCCCCCCTCCGTCGGTCCCGATCCACAGGGTGCCGTCGCGGTCGAGCAGCAGGCTGAAGACGTCGTCGGTGCTCAGCCCGTCGGACCGGCGCAGGTGGCGCACGGTGTCGTCGTGGAGGTAGTCGACGCCGCCGCCGTGCGTGGCCACCCACAGGCCGCCCTCGGGCGACTCGACGAGGCCCGTGGCGTACTCGCTCGACAGGCCCTCCTGCGTCGAAACGGTGGCGAACGGCCCGTTGCGCAGGCGCAGCAGGCCCGCGGTCTGGGTGCCCGCCCACAGGTTGCCGGCGGGGTCCTCGAGGAGCGCCCGGATGGACGAGCCCGGCAGGCCCTGGCGGGGGGTCAGGCTCTCGAGGCGGCCCTGGGCGAAGCGGTGGAGCTCGCCGGCGGTGGTGGCGATCCACAGCGAGCCCTCGCGGTCCTCCAGGAGCGTCGTCACCCCGGGTCCCGCGAGCCCGCCCGCCCAGGGCGGCGCCTCGAGCCGGCCCTCGGGTGTGCGACGCAGAAGACCCGCGGTCGTGCTCCCGAGCCAGAGCGTGCCGGCGCGGTCCTCGAGCAGGGCCACGACGCCCGAGAGCGCCCGTCCCCGATAGCGCGGCAGCGCGGTGAAACGGTCTCCGCTCAGCAGGCCGACCTGCTCCTTCGTCGCCACCCAGACGTCCCCGCCGGAGGTCGGGGCGAGGGCGACGATCAGGCTCCCGGGGAGGCCCCGCTCCGGAGAGAACGAGGGGCTGGGGCCGGGCTGCAGGCGCAACAGGCCTTCCCCGTAGGTGCCCACCCAGACGCTGCCCCCTGCGCCCACGGCGAGCGTGCTGATCGCTGGCGCCGGAAGATCCGCCGGCAGCGCGTACGGGCGGAAGGCCCCGTCTTTGAGGCTGCCGAACCCGCCCCCCGTGGTGCCGAACCAGAGCGTCCCGTCGGCGGTCGTGGTCACCGCGTGGATCAGCCGGCTGCCGAGGGCGGACGTGTTGTCCGGGCCGAACGCGGCGAAGCCGAGCCCGCCGTCGAAGCGCACGAGTCCCTCGTTCGTGGCGAGCCAGAGATAGCCCTCCGGGGTCTGCGCGAGGCTCAGCACGCTGCTCTGCGGGAGCCCCTGCTCGGCCTGCCAGCGGTCCATGGGGTACTGGCTGAGGCGGCGGCCCGGGTCGAGGGCGGCGGCCGACACGGGCAGCAGGGCGAGCAGGCAGGCGAGCGGCGCGGCGCCGCGCCAACGCGGCCGCCTCATCGCTCGGGGCCGCGCGCCGGCGTCGAGAGCTCGTCGCGCGGGAACAGGTCGCGGTTGAGGCCGACGCGCGCGGTCGGGTTGCGGTGCGCCGGCCGCGCCTCGCGCAGTCGCGTGCGGATGCCCTCGCGCACCTCGGGCTCGAAGCGCAGGGCGAGCGCGGGGTCGTCGAGCCGCGCCTCCCAGGCCACGAGGTCGATCGGGAGCGGCTCGTTGCTGCCGAGCACGATGTTGCCGAGGTCGAGGGCGTAGGGCAGCGCTTCGGCGAAGGTGAGCCCCACGCGCCGGCTCGGCTTCTGCGTGCAGACGATCCCCCCGGGGCGCAGGCGCGACGCGCACAGGCGGAAGAACTCGAGCGAGTAGAGGTTGCCGCTGCCGGCGCTGGTGCGGAACATCGCGTCCACCTGGATGACGTCGAAGCGCTCCTCGCTGTGCGCGAGGGCCTGCCGGCCGTCGGCCGCGACCATGCGGACGCGGGGATCCTGGAGCAGCTGCAGGAGCGAGGGAAACGGCGCGACGTGCGACACCTCGCGCAGCAGGCGCGGCTGCGCCGCCGCGATCTCGTACACCCGCACGCTCTTGGTCTCGCTGCGGCAGGCCACGGCCCAGGCGGTCTCGCCCGAGCCGAGGCCCACGACCGCGATCGCGCGCGGGTCGGGGTGGATGATCGCCGGCACGGCCCCGAGCAGCGTGTGGATCCCGTCGTACGGCAGCCAGCTGTGGGGCAGCCCGTTCACGGTGACGCGCCAGCGGCCCTCGCCCCCGGGCACCACGACGCTGACCGCGCTCGCGTCCTCGCCGATGAAGGAGCGCGGCGTGTCGCTCGTCACCCCGTGCAGGCGCTGCCACAGCGCGTGCGAGGAGGGCAGGACGAGCGCGACGAGGCCGAGCGCCACGGCGCGCGGGACGAGGCCGAGCGAGAAACCTGCCGCACCCGCGCGCACCGCGAGGAACGCCAGCCCGCCGCCCGCCACCAGCAGCCGCAGCGTGGACGCGGTGCCGAGCCGCTCGAGCAGGACGAGGCCCGTGAGCAGGCTGCCGACCGTGCAGCCGGCGATGTTCGCGGCCTGCAGCAGGCCGACCTTGCGCCCGCTCGTCTGCGGGTCGTCCTGCACCGCGCGCTGCAGCGCGCCGAACGAGACGCCCATCAGCAGCGTCGGCACGCCGTAGAGCGCGAGCGGGAACAGCGCGTACAGCCGCGCGAGAGCGCCGGGGTTCCAGTCGGCGCCGAGCTGGAAGAAGGGGTCCTGCCGCCAGTAGTCGAAGAACCAGGAGTAGACGGGCGTCGCCGGCGGCAGCGCGGCGAGCAGAGCGACGGCGAGGCCGGCCGTCGCCAGGATCGCGAGCTGGCAGTCGAGGAAGGCGCCGAGCGGCCGTGCCAGGCGCGGCGCCAGGCGGCCGCCGACGAGGCTGCCGACGCCGAGCCCGAGCAGGTAGACGCACAGCACGGTGCCGAAGGTGAAGGCCGTGCTCTTCACGCCGACCTCGATCAGCCGGAACCAGACGAGCTCGAGCGAGAGGGCGACGAAGCCGGAGACGGCGTAGAGCGTGAGCCAGAGCGGGAAGGTGCCGACGGCGGTCGCCGGCCCGGCCAGGCGGGGGCCGGCCTCGGGCGTCGGGCCGGCCGGCTCGTCCGGCGCCGCCGCGAAGCCGGCGGCGACCGCGGCGGCCGCGGCGAGCAGGTTGGCCCCCGCGCCCACGAGCGCCGCGCCCTCCATCCCCAGGTAGCGCACGAGCACCCACGGCGCGAGCAGCGCGCCGGCCGCGGCGCCGAGCACGTTGAGCCCGTACAGCAGCGCGATCGTGCGGGGCGCGCTCGCGCTGGCGCGCACCATCGCGCGCACCAGGAACGGCAGCGACATCCCCATGAGCGTCGTCGGCAGCAGGAACGCGACGAAGTGCGCGGCGGCCGTGCCCGCCGTCGAGCGGTACAGCCCCGCGGCCCAGCTGCCGAGACCGTCGTAGTAGAGGCGACAGCTCACGGTCGCGAACAGCCCCACGGCCAGCTCGAGGGCCGCGAACAGGCGCAGCGCGACGCGCGGCGTCACCCGGGCGCTCAGGACGCCGCCGAGCTGGCTGCCGATCCCGAGTCCCGCCATGAAGGCGGCCACGATCAGGGCCACGGAGACGACGCCGATCCCGGTGTGGAGCGTCAGGATCCGCTGCCAGACGACCTGGTAGACGAGCGCGGCGGCGCCGCTGAGCACGAAGGCGATTCCGGCGAGGGGGAGGCGCGCCATGCGGGCCGCCCATCTTAACCTTGACGCGGCGCGCGTGCCGGCGCGATGCTGGTCGGCGGCACGGAGGATTACCGATGGTCGCGCTTCCCCTCGTCCTGCTGCTGACCGCGCCCCTGCCGGCGACGCGCCCCGCCCCGCAGGAGGCTCCCGGCGACGCGTCGTCGCTGCGCTCCGAGGTTGGGCGGCTGGAGGGCCGCGTCCGCACCCTGACCGCCGAAGTGGAGCAGCGCGACGCGCTGCTCGCCTCGGTCCGCACGGAGCTCCTCGGCGCCCGGGAGGACCTGCGCGAGCTGAAGGAGCGGCCGCAGCCGCTCGCTGCGCCCTTCCTCGCCGCTCCCCCGCAGGGCTCGGACCGCCTCGGCGTCGCGCGCAGCCCCGTCTTCGCGCCGCGCGTGGAGGTGGAGTCCTTCCGCCGGCACGACACCGTGACGCTGCGCGTCAGGCGCGTCGACGCCTCTGCCGTGCGCACGGTCGGCGAGGTCGAGCTGACCCCGGACGCCCCGGGCATCGACCTGCCGCTCGACCAGAACGGCGCGCTCTACCTGGTCGAGTGGGCAACCTCCGAAGGCCATCTGTACAACCTGGTGCTGCGCGACGGGGCGAGCGGCCAGCCGGTGGCTTCGGTGCCGGTGCGCGAGAAGCAGAACGAGGGCCGCTTCGTGCTGGTGGGCTACCGGCTCGACTAGGCGAGCACGAGGGCGACCGCGGCCGCGGCGACGACGGCGGCGGTGACGAGCGCGACGCGCCGCCGCAGCGCGGCGCTGCCGAGAAAGACGATGACGCCGCACTTCACGAGCGTGTTCGCGAGGGCGGCGATCACGATGGCACGCGAAGCGGTGGCGCCGTCGGTCCCGCCGCCGCGCGCGAGCTGCGCCATGGAGAGCGTGATCGCGTCGACGTCGGTGAGCCCGGCGAGCGCCGCCACCAGGTAGTAGCCGCCGCCCGGGTAGTAGCGGCGGACGAGCGCGACGAAGACGAGCACCACGGCGAACAGCAGGCCGAACTTGACGGCCGCCGTCAGGCTGAACGGGTTCTTCAGCTCGACGCGGGCCTCCGGTCGAGCCGGCTCGCCCGAGG